>CAZGCZ010000084.1:0-4401 GCA_964524615.1 uncultured Candidatus Saccharibacteria bacterium | reverse complement strand
ATTATCCTCAAGAACATTGTGCAGAGCGTGAGAAAA
The DNA here is from genome assembly GCA_964524615.1 of uncultured Candidatus Saccharibacteria bacterium. Taxonomy (GTDB): domain Bacteria; phylum Patescibacteriota; class Saccharimonadia; order CAILAD01; family JBBSBN01; genus CAZGCZ01. The sequence continues at coordinate 4,365 of CAZGCZ010000084.1, read as the reverse complement.
AAAACCTACTGGAAGACCAAGTTCCAATACTCGCCAATTCTCTTTTACTTCTAGCTGACGAATGATATCCTCAGGATCTAATAATCTTTGATTAAAAGATGAAAGTATTTTTTTTGGTAACCCCAACAGCATTATAAATCACGTTTTATTAATTACATTTATCATACCAGAAAACGAGTAGTTTTATGCTACTTATCTTTGGGCGTAGCCTTAGCAGGCTCAGTAATTTCTTGAAGTTTCTCTGAGAAAATTAAAGCAATTGATGCAATTTGATCACCATCAGCCATTTTCATAATGCGAACTCCCTGAGTCGATCGGCCAATGACGGAAATGCCTGACAAATGCATGCGGATTACCTGCCCTCGGCGGCTAATAATGATTACATCGTCCTTGGCGTTACCAATCACTCGAACATCAACAACCTTGCCGGTTTTATTGTTTACAACACCGGTACGAATGCCAACACCGCCACGTGAATGACGAGCAAATTGACTAAGCTTAGTGATTTTGCCAAAACCATTTTCAGAAATAACAAGAAGGTTCTCAAAACCGCTCGCTACATCCATACCGACAAGTTCATCGTCTTTCTTAAGCTTAATACCGCGAACACCACGCGTAGCACGGCCCATAGGACGGACGTCGCGCTCGTTAAAGCGAATGGCTTGAGCAAGTTTGGTGGCAATAATAATGTCATCAGTACCTTTGGTCATTTTTACCCAGCGCAATTCGTCTCCACTGTCCAATTTGATAGCAATTAATCCGCTAGTACGAATGTTGAGGTATTCGGATATATCGGTTTTCTTTACTACACCATTTTTTGTAGCCATAAACAGGTATTTAAAGTCCTGAGCATCGCTATTTAACACATTAATGGAAGTTACTTGTTCGTCTGGTGATAGATTTAAGAAATTAACAATCGATTGGCCTTTGGCTGTTCGCATGGCAGATGGGATTTCATACACTTTTAGTTTGAAAACACGGCCTTTAGAGGTAAAGAATAAAATATTATCATGGTTATTAGCTTGAACTAAATGTTCAACAACGTCTTCTTCTTTGGTTGTCATTCCCATGATACCTTTGCCACCGCGTCCTTGAGCGCGATAGGTATCAATCGCAATCCGCTTCACATAATGACCGCGTGTTAGTGTTACTATGACACTTTCGTTAGGCACAAGATCCTCTTCTGAAAAACGGCCGACAGCCCGAGCTTCAATTTTAGTCTTGCGCTCATCGCCATATTTATCGCGTAACTCCTCGAGTTCTTGCTTGATAACTTTGAGAATATTAGCTTCACTGGACAGAATTGTCTCGAGTTCTTTAATCAGTTTCTGTAAGTCAGTGTATTCATCGTCTATTTTTTTGCGTTCCAAGCCAGCCAGCGTACGCAATTGCATTTCTAGAATTGCTTGTGCCTGAATTTCGGATAATTTAAATTTTTTAATCAAGTTTGTCTTAGCAATTTCACGAGTTTGACTAGCTCGAATAGTAGCAATTACTTTGTCAATTTGATCGAGCGCAATTTTAAGTCCTTCGAGAATATGAGCGCGGTCTTGGGCTTTTTTAAGCTCAAACTGAGTTCGGCGACGGACAACTTCTTGGCGATGTTTTAAATATTCACGCAGCACCATCTCAAGAGTCAAAACCCGAGGCTGAATTCCATCTACTAAGGCTAGCATATTAACGTGGAAAGTCGTTTGCATTGGCGTTAGCTTATATAACTGGTTCAGGACTTTTTTAGGATAAGCATCCCGCTTGAGTTCAATGACAATTCGCACTTCGTCTTTAGCAGTTTCATCACGCATATCGGAAATGCCATTAACTTTTTTTGCGGTGTGAAGCTCAGCAATTTTTTCGAGAAGAGCTGCTTTGTTCACTTGATATGGAATTTCGCTGACAATAATTCGACTGGTGCCTTTGGCGTTCTCTTCAATGTTGGCAACAGCCCGCACGACGATACTACCCTTGCCAGTACCGTAAGCCTGCGCGATACCACCATCATCAAAAATAATCCCACCAGTAGGGAAGTCTGGGCCTTTAACATGCTTCATCAAATCTTGAAGATTGGCTTCTGGCTTATCAATCAATTCGATAATCGCGCCTGTGATTTCCGTCAAATTGTGCGTAGGAATATTAGTGGCCATACCTACGGCAATACCCTGTACCCCCATTAATAAAAGGTTTGGTAATTTAGCAGGAAGCACTCTAGGCTCTTGCTGGCTACCATCGTAGTTCGGTATGAAATCAACCGTATCTTTATCAATGTCTGCTAGCATCTCTTCAGCTAGTCGTGTCATTTTGGCTTCGGTATAACGCATGGCGGCAGCATTATCGCCGTCCATTGAACCAAAGTTACCTTGTCCATCAACCAGTGGATAACGCAGCGAAAATGGTTGCGCCATACGCACCATTGATTCATACACCGCACTATCACCGTGCGGATGATACTTACCAAGCACTTCACCGACGACTGTAGCAGATTTACGGTATCGAGCATTAGCCCTTAAGCCGAGATTATTCATTGCAAACAAAATGCGGCGATGAACTGGCTTGAGTCCGTCGCGTACGTCAGGTAAGGCTCTTGCTACAATCACACTCATTGCGTAATCAAGATAACTTTTTTCCATCTCCGATTCGATTGGCTGGAATTTTACCTGGCCTATACCAACTTTCTCTAACTCTTGATTAACCTTTTGTTCTGGAGAGGTGGTTTTCTTTTTCTTTGGGTCGTCTTTTTTTGCCATGATTAGATATCCAAGTTAGAAACTGATTTAGCGTGGGTTTGAATAAAGCTTTTCCGAAGCGACACTTCATCTCCCATCAGTTTGTTAAATATTGCGTCAGCTTTTTCAGCATCATCGATGGTAACTTTCAAGAGTACACGATTTTCTGGGTCCATGGTAGTTTCAAAAAGTTGGTCAGAATTCATTTCTCCCAGACCCTTGTAGCGCTGAATTGAAATACCAGCAATTTTTGTCTCGCCTTCTTCAAGCGTAGTTTGCGCTTCTTCTGTTTCCTGCGCATCAGTTTGCATAGCAAGATCAGCCAAATCACTAGCTGTTTCAACTTCTACCTCAACTTCTGGTTCAGCTGCTTTATTTTTAGCTGATTTTTGTTCAGTCTTATTACGAAGCTCTTGAATGAGTTGATCGCGCTCGGTTTCTGAAAAAGCATAATGCCCTTCTCGGCCTTTTTGAACGCGGTATAGCGGAGGTTGAGCAATATAAAGATGGCCTGATTCAATGATTTGGGCCATATGTCGGAAAAAGAATGTCAAAAGTAATGTTCGGATGTGAGCACCATCAACATCAGCATCAGTCATAATAATAATTCTGTCGTAGCGCAATTTAGATACTTCAAAGTTTTCGGCAATACCAGTGCCAAGCGCAATGATTAAATTTTTTATTTCATTTGATGACAGCATTCGATCCAGCCGTGCTCGTTCGACATTCAATATCTTACCACGCAAGGGGAGTATAGCTTGGAATTCACGATCGCGTCCCTGCTTGGCAGAGCCGCCAGCTGAGTCACCCTCTACAATGTATAGTTCGGACCGAGCAGCATCTCGACTTGAGCAATCAGCCAACTTACCTGGTAGCGTCATGCCTTCGAGCGCACCTTTGCGAATGACAGTATCACGGGCAGCTCGAGCCGCTAGTCGAGCACGAGCGCTTAAACCTACCTTGGCAACTATCTTCCTGGCTTCAGTTGGGTTCTCATCAAGATAATAGGCCAACCACTCGGTAATTACACCATCAACAACATTGCGGATTTCTGGATTACCAAGCTTGGCCTTCGTCTGGCCTTCAAATTGGGGCTCAGGAAGTTTAACAGAAATAATTGCAGTGAGGCCTTCACGTACATCATCACCCGAAAAATTATCATCATTGTCTTTGAGTAAATTATTTTTGCGAGCATAGTCATTAATAACCCGTGTTAAAGCTGTGCGGAATCCAGTCAAATGAGTGCCGCCTTCAATAGTGTAAATATTATTTGCAAACGTGCGAACGTTTTCATTATAGCTATCGCAATACTGGACTGAAGCCTCAACTAATATTTGATTGACTTGTTTTTCAATATAAAACGGTGGCTGGTTTAATACTTCCTTGCCGTGGTTCAAATGTTCAACATAGCTTTTGATCCCGCCTTCGAAATAAAAAGTATATTCTTGATCACCTTTTTCATCGATCAGAGCAATTCGTACACCTTTTGTTAAATAGGCCTGTTGGCGCAAGTGATCCAAAATAACATTGTAATCAAACTCGACTGACTCAAAGATTGAGGCATCGGGCTTAAAACGAATGGTAGTACCTGTCTCAGTAGTTTTACCAACTATTTTAGGAGCTGATTTTGGCTTACCGGCAACAT
>CAZGCZ010000083.1:0-7576 GCA_964524615.1 uncultured Candidatus Saccharibacteria bacterium | reverse complement strand
CGGATTTTTCTTTAAATCAGTGTACTGATTTTTTGTCTGAATGTATTTATAAATGAAAAATGCGCTGACTCCAACCAAAACAACGATTACTACAATAAGTAATACAGTGTGCTTTTTGCCCCAACGTCGAGTTTTTGATGTAGTTTTGCTTGCAGCAGTATCATTTGTGCGCATTGCTACCGGTGTCTGACGCGCAGAACCACTAATATCCGAACGCTGTGGTGTTGGTTTCCAGGTTGCCATAATTCCTCACGATTTTTATCTGTTATTAGTGTAACTACTTTGCGGTATTTATTCAAGTAATTTGCTTATGATTATACTATTTAGCCAAATTTTCTTGCTATTGCCATATTTCTTGGATACATTAGAAGTTATGATTGATAGCAGTCCTAAACTGAAAAGACCGAGGAAATGGTGGCTTCTTATTGTACTAACTCTGGTTGGGATAATTATAATTGCTGGTGCGACGGCAGCAATTTTGCTGATTGTGCAAAAACCAGCCACACCAATTTCAGAATTCTCAAAGAAAGTTAATTTTCCACTATATTATCCTGAAAAATTACCCAATGGCTATAGCTTTACGCCACACTCAGCTTCCATCGAAGATAATGTGGTCTTTTATGCAATTCAAAACGGTGACAAAAAAATAACTGTTTCAGAACAAACCTTGCCTACTATCCTACCTAACCTAACTGCTCAAAAATTTGACGAAATAGATGCAGAAGCTGGAAAGGCTTACATTCGTGCAAATCAAGTGGCACCAGTTGCTATACTTAAAACTAATACCACACTGATTAATATTTCTGCGTCGCAAGGTACGCCAAGTGATCTATTTAAAAGTTTTGTTCAAAGCCTAAAATCAATTCCCTAAGTTAGCGTAACACTTCGGTAGTTGCTAAACGATACGTCACAGTACCACTACTAGCCCCCACAGCTCTGGCAGTAAAGGCTAGAGTTTGAGCAGTTGTAGTATCTGGTGCTGTTATGGTACCGGATTGTACACTAGCTGCTGCATTAGCTGCTGCAGTTGTACCACTGGTATTAGCAATACCACTACCGCTTGCCCACCAATAACAGGTTGTACTGCTTTGGCCAATGTAGATATCAAATTTGAATGATTTAGTGGCTGCATTACCAACTACACCAAGAGTACCGTCAAAGGTACCTGTTCCACCAAATGATACCTTAAACTCAACGTTACCAGAGGCGTTAGCAGGAGTCGTGTAAGTACCTCCAATCGCAAGGTGCAAAACACGTCCATCATTTGAGGTTATGGAGTTACCTGGCACACTATAACTATAAAGTGTGGTGTCAGAAGCTGTCGAAAGCGTGGCGCTGGCTGAGTTGTTAACACCATCATTCATGAGTGTGTTGCCAATACAGTTCATCCAGGCGCTATTTTGGCGACAACGGAAAGTATTAGTGCTTGTACTATAGTACATTGCTCCATTACTTCCTGTTGGATCAGTAGTGTTATAGCTATCTAAGACCAATAAGAAAGCATTGCCATCAGTTGAGCTGCTCCCTACCTGAACTGTTGCTGGTGATGAGTTATTGTCAATCGTGAATACTGCTCCACCAGTACTGTTAAGAAGCTGTAAGGCTGTGGTTGAATTAGTGGTTGTTTTGAGCCCCACCGATCCTGTGGCACTAACAGTCAAGAGATCCGTTCCTGAGCTAACATTATTTTGAAGTTCCAATATATTTCCTGAAGGCGATGCGTTGGAGTTTTTGGCGTAAATATAGGCGTTCGTGGCAGCTGAGTTACCACTACCAATTATTGAAAGGGCTGAGTTGGTGTTAGTACCGTTATCAAGCTTGAGTACACCAGATGTCACAGCAGAGCTACCGTTCGTAAAGGCGTAGAGAAAGCTACCTGAACCAACCGAAGCACTTGAGACATCAGCTGCATTTTTTGCTAAGCCACCTGCAGTCCCATTACAAGCTCCGAAGACGAGTTGGCCAGTAATCGATCCATCGTTTTGCAAACATTGACCAAGAGATCCACCATTTGTTGGAAGCGTTAATGTATAACTACTTGAGGTTGCTCCGCCCTGTAATCCAACGGTATTGGCATTATTGCTTGTGTTAAAAACAAGCAGACCTGTCACACCAGAAGCCGAGGTATCACCTAGCAAAACTTTGTTAGCGCTGGTATCAACAGTGACAACATTTTTACTACTTGAGTTCTGTATCTGAAAGGCAGATGCATTCCCTGCACTTGAGCTAATCAAAACATTGCTATCAGCATCAGTCGCTACATTAAAGTCACCAGTACCAGCGGGTGTGACAACAACAGAGCCGTTTGTGCCCGAGTTTAAACTTAGGTTGTTAGCTCCGGTTGATGAAATAGTACCAGCAGCGGCAAACGTAATTGCAGTAGCTGAATGGACAATCGTATCAATACTAGCTACACCGGTAAGCGCACCACCAGTGGTAACATTGAGCCCTCCTGAAGAAGTTAAGGCAAATGTACCCGTAGAATTACCAATAGCCACATTACCAGTGTTGGTGGTTGCTAAATTAAGTGCGCCAGTCCCGTTTGGTTGAATTGAGATGGCAGCACCACCAGACGGGGTACTAATTGTCGCCGCCGAGCCATTACCAAGAGACAGAGTTGTGCCTTGTACTGTGACATTACCGGTAGTGGTAAGACTGGAACCAGTAATCCCCCCTGTGAAGGTAAAGTCGTTCGCAGCATTGTTATCAGTCGTGAAGGTCATTGATGTAACACTGGATGAGCCAATCGTCAATGAAGTAGCAGCACTGGATCCGCCCGTACCAATAGACAATGCACCCGCCGTTGATCGATCAAAGGTATTACCAAAATGTGTACCAGTCGTCGTAATATTATCGGCACCAACGTTAATGGCACCAAAGTTAGTCGTAATTGAGCCAGCATCAAGAGCACCAGTACCGGTAATGCCAGTGTATGATCCTGAAACTACCGAAGTAGAGGTATTTAGTACACCTGAACCATTAAGGATTTGAAGAGAGCCGACCTTAAGAGCATCGGTGTAACCAGTACCAGTTACAAGAAGTGCTGTGGTAATAGTCCCAGCGGTGCGTTTAATTTCTAACCCACTAGTCAATGTGCCAGCACCAGTTTGCTCGACTAGTAATCCATCCGGTACTGTTTCAGCGGCATTGGCATTTTTGTAATACCCTAATGCGTCAGGCACGCCAGTGTTGGCTCCATTGTCATTATTGACTACTGCGAGCCCAAATAGTGCGCCTGTTGAGGCCGAGGCGTTGTCAGTGATATTTATATGGGTAATATCTATGGTGTCATCGGTTGTGGAAGTATAATTTACCTGAAAATTAGTATCTGAATCAGCAGTCACAATAGCATCACCTGAGCCGGCTGGAAGAATAGAGATATTACCGCCAGAAGCGCCAGTTAGTACCAGAGAAGAACCCCCTTTGATGGTGCAGGTATTTGTTCCTGCTTGCCCACAATACAAGGTACCAAATGAACCATTGGTACTATCTGAAGTAAATTTAAAGTACTCTGTACCATTAACCTGACCAGATATATAACCGCTTGAACCACCGTTAAGAACGAGTGCACTAGATCCACTTGAACCTAGTGTGCCACCAGCGGCAAATGTTAGATGAGTAGCGTCGGTAGTTATCGTATCGATACTAGCTACACCGGTAAGTGCTCCTCCGGTGGTAGCGTTCAGCCCTCCACTACTGGCTATACTTAGTGTGCCTGATGTATTACCAATTGCTACATTACCCGTACCAGTACCTACGTTGGTAGCAGCACTGCCGGAGGCGTTGAGATTGGTCGTGCCAGTAACCGTTAATCCGTTCGTAAATGTCCAAGCCCCTGATATACTTTGAGTTTGATTATCGCGCGTGATGTGAGAGTTTGAGTAATCAATAGCGATACCGGTTTGATTTGACCCTTCGTCGCTAATCGTAAAATCGGAGGCATTAAAATTAAGTGCAGTGGAAGCCGCCACAATGGTTGTACCGCCCTCTTTAGTAGCAATACCACTAGCTCCACCGCAAGTATTAAAGGTTAATGCGCCCGTATTATCACTTTGCAAGCATTGGGTTGAGCCCGGCAGAGCAGTTGGGAGTGTAAGCGTGTATGAAGAGCTGGTCGTGCCAGATTGGATTGAAACTGTATTAGTATTAGTAGCGTTATTAAGCGTTAGCTTTCCTACTACGCCGCCAGTATTAGCTTTGCCCAACACCACTTGCCCGCCCGAGGTATCTACCGCCAGAATCTGATTTCCAGCCGCATTCTGAACCTGAAACTCGGTCGCAGAATCATTTGAAGTAGTTGGTTTAACCAGCACCGCACCTACATTGCTGACAGTCAAAACATTACTGCCGCCACCTTGCAAAGTAATGAGATTAGCACTACCAGTTTTATTTATTGCGATCGAGGCATTTGAGTTTGAGCTGTCTGTTTGCAACCCTTGAGCGAGCTGTACAAAATCACTTGAGGCTAATCCACCAAGGCGCCCAGAGTTGAGCGAATATGGCGAGGATGCTAAGCGTTTCATTGGGTTCATTTCCCCGTCTGGGGTACAACTACTAAATGGCGTACATGATCCATTAGTACTACCCACATTGACTGACAACCACAACACGCTTTGGTTCCAGTCCACACTACTACCAAAAGCGGTTATCGAGCCAAGCTGAACTGAAAAATAGCCGTTCTTAACACTAACACCTTGACTAGAGTTATTGAGCCACGATTCCGTCCACTTAAGAGTTTCATCTCCACCACCAGGCACGCCGTCTCCGTCCTGGTATATCTTAAACTGCATGTTATAATTACCGTCCGCTACCGTAGCGCCAGCAGCGTTCAATAATCTGCCCTGAAAGTTGATTTGTTCATTAATGCCTGTGGCAGCACGAGTAGGTGTAGAGTTAGCAATTAGTACAGAAATTAATGTAAATAAAAGCAGTCCCCATCCAAACATTATTCGTTTGAATGTTAAACTTTTTTGCTTCCTCTTTATCTGTATTTTCTTTACAGGCAAAAGAACCCTCACACAGGTTTGTTTTACCCTATAAGCATAACAAAAATCAGGCTACAAAACAATAAAATGCTTGTGGTTTAAGAGTGTTTTATTTTTCGTTTACGAAGTAGTTTTTCTTCGGCTTGAGCCCCTATAAAAAACATGGCTCCACCTGTTACTAAAATTCCAGCTAGCGGCCAAGTTAGGTTAACGAAGTGACCAATAGATTCTTTGATATGTGCTGGGTTATTTGCACCACCAATCGTTACTATAAATTCTGTATAAGCCTGCTGCCCACTGGCATCACTCACCCGAATTACCACCTTATACGTTCCTGCTTTTTTATAAACGTGCCCAACGTTGAATTTATCGCTGGTAGTACGGGCAAGAATCAGCTCGTCACCATCGTCCCATGATACTGAAACAGCATAGGGTGATACACCTCCAGATATAATAACTGGGAATGTTAGTGTATTGCCGCTTAAGGCAGAGTGCTGGGAAGAATCAGTCATAACTAGAAGATTGGATACTGACGCAGCCGCTGACCCTGATGTGACGTTTGTACTTGGGGTAACCGGACTCGGTGAAACATTTGATGGGTTCGTTAATGTTAGTGTAATCGTATTAGAATCTGGACTGGCTTGGTCAAGAGAGTCATATTGCCGAGCAAGAATAGTGTTAGAACCAACCGCTAATGTAATCGCTACCGAATAGCCGCTATTAGTACACATACCCGATCCTGCAAAAGCATCATTTCGAAAAATCTTCACAATCAACCCGGTATCACAAGTACCAACAATGCTCACTGGATTGCTGTTAAACTGACTATTATTGCCTGGCTGATCAATAGTTGGCGGATTGGTGGGTGGCGGGGCATTAACAGTTCCAGATACAGCAATGCTACCACTTTGCGTCTGTTGAGAAGCAAAAGCAACTGAGACAAACAACAATTGAATTAGTACAGTAAGACTAATAAATAATAAAATTTTTTTCTTTTTGTTTTTTATCATAACCAGTTTTATTATATCAGATTACGCTATTTTTTGGCCTGTGACTTATTAGCTTTGGCAATAATGCGCGCATTATAGCCTTTTATGCCGCGACGGAGTAGCCAGACGGCCAGGGCAATAATTGCTAAGGCTATTAAGATAAAGCGCCATGGGAATACCCAGAAAATAATCGTTTGCGTCATAACAGTTTTATCAACACCATAGGTTAAAGTTGCTCTCGCACGATAACGTCCAAGCAACCATTTTGACGTCCAGGTTTGGTCAAAACGTCGAATACTATCTGGCAAAATATTATGCGGCGGATCATTGATTTTTAGAGTAGCTGTTTTGTGACCAAAAATATTAAAAATTTCGACAGTACCAGTTGGTTTTTCGTGTAAATTGCCATCATTCTTAATCCGTTCTACAAAATTAATTGGGCCAGATTCAAAAAACGAAGATTTTTTACCATTTTTAGCAGCATAAAAATCAGCGTATGATAAGTGCTCTTTGGCATTTCCCGATATGTTGAGTAAAACCAGTGTTCCGATACTGGCTGATAAGGCAACTCCAGTACTCTCAATCCCCGGGGGTGTTGCGGTAAATCGAATGACACCGTAGTGACCACCTGGCTCAGCGTTTTTTGGTATTACCACAGTAGCCTGCGTGGTCTTAGCTTCTTGTGGAGCAAGCGTTAAAGAAGTTACATTTGTCACCCAAGATTTCATGCTATACGACGAGGTTTCACTCGGATCTAGAATGATTTGTGGATCGCCTTGCTCGTCCTTAGCTCGAAAATCATCAACTTCAGCCTTTGTTACTAATGTTCCGGTTGTAATATTTCTTAATCTTATGTTTAAGGTCATGGTTTGACCGGGATCTGCTACGCGCTCCATGAGTGGCGGTGATATTTCTAATCCTTGCCCGGGGTTTGATGGAGCCGGAGTTGGACTGGTAGCGGCAAAAGCGGGTAGAGCTGCTATTGTGAATAGACTGATGGCTATAACTAAATAATGCGACAGACTCCGGATAGAAAGTTTCATAATAGTTATTATATCAAAAAGTTGCCGTGCAAATATAAGTCATGGTAGCCGTATACGTACCAGCAGCTTGAGAACCAGGAACATTGACTAAGTATGAGACAGTAAAGGTGTTAGCATTGGTGCTTGCCGCTGCACTGCCTACGCTATCCCCCGTTACAAAACGAAATTGGTTGGTAGTGCCATAATTCGCAGTAGCCGCCCCGCTACCGGTACCTGAAACGTTAGCCCCCACGCTGGGCGAAGAGTTTGAAACTAAATTCGCTCCAAATTGGCTTGTCCCAACAGAGGAAGCTGTTTGTGACGATAGAGCTGATATTGTAGGAGAACCTGCACAGGCGCTACAGGTTAGCGTTGAGCCATTAATAGTGATGGAATAACCAGATGCAGCATTTGTTGAGGCCGCCATAACTGAGGTACCAGTTGAGGCTGCCGCGCTAGAAAAGGTTCCTAAATTTACCGAAGAACCCGAGATAGTGCCGCAATTTTGGCCAGTTATTGAAGTACCAACACAAAAAACCAATGACTCGTCCATCGTTCCGGTTAGGGTAATTTGCGATGC
>CAZGCZ010000082.1:0-1887 GCA_964524615.1 uncultured Candidatus Saccharibacteria bacterium | reverse complement strand
TATCATACTGCAACCCACTTACTTTATCGGGCACTCAAAAATGTACTAGGCGATCATGTGACTCAAAGGGGTAGTAATATTACTGATGAGCGAACGCGTTTTGATTTTTCACACAACGAAAAAATGACGCCAGAACAAATCAAGCAGGTGGAAGATGAAGTTAATGATGTGATTGCGCGGGATTTGCCCGTCAGTTTCGAAGAAATGCCGACCTCTAAAGCTTTTGAATCTGGAGCTATGGGAGCTTTTGGTGATAAATATGGTGACACAGTAAAGGTTTATACGGTAGGTGATCCAAATGGCGATTGGTATAGCCGTGAGATATGTGGTGGGCCTCATGTTGAACACACTGGCCAAATTGGAAAGTTTAGAATTACCAAAGAAGAAAGTAGTTCAGCCGGCGTTCGCCGAATAAAAGCAGTTATAGAATAAAAAATACCCCGCGCGATAACGCAGGGTGTGTATCTCGCACAACTAGTGTTTGAGAACAAAGAAGTAGGACGGAACCCAGAAGATGATGTTGAGCGGGATGCCCCACAGGAACATGTAGGCGTTTTGGCTCATGCCTGATCCAAGGTCGGCTAACGCAATTACATCGTAGAAAGCGATGATAATTGCCAGAACAGCCCACCAGGTTGGTGCTGAGTTCATATCACCTCCCAGGCTTTATACGCCAAGAGTCGCTCTTCTTTCCAGTGCTCGTTGGCGGCGAACTCGACGGCGTTCTCGTTCGCTGAGTCCTCCCCAAATGCCGAACTTTTCACTGTGGGCTAAGGCATATTCCAAGCAATCATGCCGTACTTCGCAGCCTCGGCAAACAGCTTTGGCCTCGCGCGTGGAAGCTCCTCTTTCGGGAAAGAAAAGATCCGGATTGACCCCCAAGCAATTGGCAATGTCTTGCCACTTTCTTTCGCCAGATGAATCAGACTGGGCTAAGAGCACGGTGAACGATGGGCTCATGAGTGTTGCATTTGCCATATCGCCCTCCCTTTTGACAAGGTTCTGCCCTCAGCCTATCACAAGCTTTTTATTATGACAATCAGGCTAGCCAGATTTGAGCGTAAGCGTTACAATATAAGCTGTAACTTTGAATTTAAACCCAGTGAAATTACCAAAATTAGGAAAACCAAAAAAATCAGCAGTCAATTATCTTGTTTCACTTGATATTGGTACCGAATATGCCAAAGCGTTAATCGGGAAGGTCAACGGTGATAAAGTTGAGATTATTGGTGTTGGTAAGCAAAGACAGCGTTTGACTGACATGAGCTCGGGGGCGGTGACTGATATTTCTGGTGTCGTCGAAAACTGTGATATGGCACTGAAACACGCCGAGGATATGGCGGGGCTGGTGGCAAAAGATGTTGTTATTGGCATTGCCGGGGAATTAGTAAAGGGCGGTACTACTGCCGTGAGCTATCGTCGGGCGCGACCAGAAGTTCAAATCGATATGGCTGAGCTTAAGACAATTTTAGACCGCATTCAACGGGAGTCTTTTGAAAAAGTTCGCAAAGAGCTGTCATGGGAGACGGGTTCGAGCGATCTTGAAGTCAAGCTCGTTAACGCGGCCGTGGTAGATGTTTATATTGATGGCTATCGCGTCACCAATCCAATTGGTTTTCAGGGCACAGATGTGACTATACAGGTTTTTAATGCTTTTGCTCCAATGGTTCACCTTGGCGCCTTGCAAGCCGTTGCGAATAATCTTGATCTTAATGTAATTAATATTGCTGCTGAGCCATTTGCAGTGGCTAAATCTGTTGGCATGGAGGATTCAAATGAATTCTCGGCAATTTTTATCGATATTGGCGGTGGGACAAGTGATATTGCTGTTGTAAATAATGGTGGAGTGCAGGGAACCAAAATGTTTGCGATTGGAGGGAGAAGCTT
>CAZGCZ010000081.1:0-5159 GCA_964524615.1 uncultured Candidatus Saccharibacteria bacterium | reverse complement strand
ATCAACCGCGGAATTCAGTACTATTGTACCAGGCAGGACTACTCAAGTATTTATTCTCTTACTTAGTGGGTCTCTGGAAACTATTGATGTAGAGCTCGGTAGTAATGAAATTACCATTACAGTTAGTGACACAAGCCTTGTCTCACGATTAATTGATGGTAAATACCCTGATTATGATCAGATTTTCCCAAAACAATTTAAAACTCAAGTTATAGCACCAAAAGAAGAACTCATTAACGCAGTAAAAATTTCTGCGCTTTTTGCCCGAGAGAATGCTAGTACAATAAAATTATTAGTGAGTAAAAATACTCTCTCATTTACGAGTAGCACTAGTGAAATTGGCGAAAATACCTCCGAAGTTGCTGCAAAAACCAAAGGTGATGATATGGCTATTCAGCTCAATGCTCGGTATCTTAGTGATGCATTAAATGTGATTACAAGTGACTCGATTACAATTGAACTAACAGGAGATACTAACCCATGTCTACTCAAGCCTACAAAAGAAAACCCACTCCCCCTTCATATTATTATGCCGCTACGTAGTCAATGATTGATAAGCTTGAGCTCAAGAATTTTCGTTCATTTATTAACCTAGAACTTAAGCTTTATCCAGGACTTAATATTTTATTTGGTCGCAATGGTATTGGTAAAACAAATATTCTTGAAGCAATTTATGTTTTAGCTATAGGTAAATCGTTTCGCGGCCCGGATGATGAGTTAATAAATCACGGCAAAACGTATTTTAGTGTAAAAAAAGCTCAACAAGATAATATAACTACAGAAATTCGTTACCAAAAAACTCCCATTGGTAAGACAAAAAAATCACTGAGAAATAATAAACAGTTACCACTTTCAAAACTCATTGGTATTAATCCAATTGTTTTTTTTCAGCCAAGCGATATACAAATGTTTACCAGTAGTACTCAAACTAGACGAGATTTCTTTGATACAATCCTCACTCAAACTAATTATCAATATCTACATAATTTAAATCTTTATCGCAAAATTCTTATTCAGCGCAATGCGCTGCTGAGGCGGTATAAAAAACAATTAATCAATAAAAAAGACCTCACAGATCAACTTTTTGTATGTGACATGCAATTAGCTCCCAAAGCAGATTATCTTATTACTGAGCGTAAAAACTTCATTAAAGAAATTCTACCAAGTGTGCTAGAAAAATATACTGAAATTTCCCAAAAGAAACCAAATATTACTATTATTTATCAATCGACAATTACTACAAATACATTAAATGATTTTAAGTCTAATCAGGAATATGATATTTCTGCCGGCCACACCACGATCGGGCCCCATCGTGATGACTTTTGTTTTTTATTTAACGATCATCCTCTCGCTTCAACTGCTTCACGCGGTGAAATGCGAAGTTTATTATTAGCAATCATTCTTGTTCAAATCAAATATATTGAATCGCGTGTTAGAATAACCCCAACATTACTACTTGATGATGTTTTTAGTGAGCTTGATAAAACTCGTCAAAAATTTTTATTAAGTGCTATTGGCAACTTACAAACTATAATTACTACTACGGATCACAAAGAATTTGCACCTCAAGCAAAATTTATTGATGTGGAGAAATTAAAATGAGTCTTGATCCAATCAAGAATGAATTATTTCAAAAAGCTTCTCATTTACAGCCAGAAGAAACCGTGTTACAAATGAGAAAAATTGAAAAAATTATTTATGAAACCACCAAAGTAACCTGTCGAGTTATGACTATGAAAAATAATGTTATTAAAGTGTCGGTCACTAATTCATCGGCCGCCAGCGAGTTATATCTTCAAAAACACCAATTACTAGAAAGTATTACTAAGGAGACCGGACTAAAGTTTAAGCAGCTTAGTATAGATATCGCTCAAAACGAATCTTAATTAGGAATATAGACTATCGAATAGTTTGAAACATCTATTTTTTTATCCGAAAGATATTGAAGTGCTTCTGTACGATAAGCTAAGTTCTGTTTTTGTGCTTGGGCAAACTGATCCGGAGTATTAAAAACCGCAAATGTTGTCACTACTATTACTGGCTTGCCAAGATTTATATCATTGAAATCAATTTTGTAGTGATTAGTTTGTGTTGGGAGATTGTTTTCTAGTAATGTAGTATCAGCTCCTCCTGTAGTACTTACCCCATAAATTACTCCATTTGAGCTAGCAAAGTAGAAACGCGTTCCATCTGAAGAAGCAGCCACCGCGGTAACTGTGCCATTACCTGAACTAATTTTTTTAGCAACTCCATTTGGGTCGTAGTGGAAAATACCATTACCTTCACCGTAGATTACTGTGTTGTTATCCTGCCACGCATAGACTTGGCTAGTGGTTGGTAGTACATTGAGTGTTTGTTGTAGATCTTGACTCATTATTTTTGTTATACCGTCACATAAGCACAACACCTTATCGCCACCTGGTGAAACTAGGAGGCTTCTAGCCGATATATTATAGGTCTGTTTGGTATTGTCAGCTAGTTTATAGACATCAACTTGCCGACTTGCGTTATCGCCTACTGGCGTAACAATCAAATTGTCATTCGTAAGACTTAATTGATACGAACTAAAATTCGTCGTAAATGTAGCTTTTGGCTTAGTCTCACCTAAATTGTAGAGATAAATTTTTTTAGCAATCCCGACTACTAATTGATGACGTGCCACATTGACCGCTCCAACGACTTGAGCATTTAAATTAATACCAATATCGAGTGTTTGTGTCGAGCCTCCATGGTTGGTATAGGCCTTGCCGTTAGCAATAACGAGTGCCGTACTAGGATCAAACCACCACACCCCACTGATTTTTGTGAGCTGTGAAAATAATAGTTGCGGCCGCACTTGGCCGTCAGTTAGCTGAAAAACACGATTTGAACTGATATCAAAAGCATTTAAAGAATTATTAGCAGGATTAAAGATTAAATTAGCTGTGGTAAAGCTGATAGCATGTTGAGCCTTTTGGTAACCACTGGGATTAAGAGTGAGTGTTTGAGAATTTCGATTATGAACGGTAAAAAACTGATCGGACTCATCAGAATCTACCTTAACTCGTGCAATATAATTACCACCTTTAAGGCGGGTACTAAAGTTTATTCCTTTGTGATGCGCTACTTCTTTGTTTGTGTTTGTGTTTGTAATAACTACCTCGGCCTGTTTGCCGGTAAGAATTGTGACTGATCCAGTAGTTAAGAAATTAAGCCCAACAAACAGTGCGGTAATAACAATAATTACACCAATAAATATAATAAGAATTTTGCGAATATTGAGATTATTCATATGTCACCATAATCATTATCAACTACAACCTCCGCCTAAGCCAAGTAATTTAGCATAAACAGTATATGCACCAGGGCGACTATCGGTTCCGCTAATCCCACCACCATCTTGAGTGATAATACCCATATTCATATGTACGGCATCATAGTTATTCATCACATATGGCGAACCTTCATAAGGTTGAGTGGTTGAGTCAAAACCAAGTGTGGCGGCTTGTTGAGCGTAAACTCCAGCACGTCCATTATAAGAAAATAAATAATCTTTAATAACTTCCGGGTCATTTTGACTCAAAGTTAGGTCAACCTGGTGATTTGCTAAGACAGTACTTTTTTTGCCCCGAATGAAATTAGCTGCATCAATGCTTTCTTGGACGAACTGCTCATCAGTCAAAGGCCCTGCTGCGTATCCACCCCCAACAATCTGATATGCTCCATCACTATTTGGGTTATCTTTGGCGTTACTATGTTCTCGAAAGTGAACAGCAGCAAGTAGTTGCCACGGCACGTTGGTGGCTTGAGCAGCTTGAATATAAAGTGGCTTTAAGGCATTAATAGCATTCATATCAACTCCTGGTATATCGACTGCCGGCGTGGCACTTGGCACAACTGCGCCAGTCGTAACACTTGATACGATAAGGTTTGTAAGAGCATCGTAGCCGCTACCGTTAGGGTGTACATTACCTGCTGGAATGTATTGGCTTTGTGCATTGCCATCAATCACGAATGGATCACTGTCAGGGTATGCTGTCTTGAACCAATCAATTACTTTGAATCCCTTGGCGGTTGATTGATCGCTCAATGCTTTATTATAGTCACCATAAATAGGATTGGTAACAGCCCCAATATTAACCCAATAAATCACGGCACTTGAATTGAGTGCCCTAATTTTATCAATAGCCTGAGATACTTGGGCGCCAAAATCCGCTCCACTTGACGCGCTTGGGTTTGTGCCAAGTTCCATTATGACAGCATGTGCTCCTTGGATAGCTGAGCTCAGCCTATCAATAGTTGCCATACCATCACCTTGCGGGAAAGAAGGACCAACAAGCGGTCTACTAACTTCCCCATCAACAGTAAGTGGCCAGCCAGCATCTTGAAACCTAGAGGCAATTCCGTGCGCCTGAAGGCCATCCGCACTAGATAATGAATCTCCGATAAGGACCGCAGGCCCAGGAACAGTAGTGTTAAGGCAAGTGTCGGGCGAGCTGAAATATGGATCATAAAAAGGCGTATCAGTATCGACTGCGTTTCTATCAGTCGGAGAAATTGCCATGATAACCGATGGGTGCAGTAATATCACTAAACTCACAAGCAGTGACAAGCTAATCTTTTTCATTGTGCCACCACCCCCATTGAAACCAAGCGGCTGTAAACATCGGCAGGTAAACTAGGCTTAATTGTTGAGCGAAAAGATGTACCTGGTCCAGCTACAGTAACCCAGCCGTTCGCAGTTTGATGTAAAATGGCAAAGCCAGCTGCGCCTTCATTTAACACTGATAACGTTACTATTGCCCAAGTGTTATTGTCGAAAAACTGCTTATCAGTGATTTGAACAGATTCAGGAGAAGGTACATTGCTAAATTTATAGTCACTGGGTAGACCATTGCCCAATGCCTGATCCACACTGCTTACTAAATCAAAATTTAATGTATTACTATTTTTTGCGAGGACAATTGACTTGGTTTCGCTTTGATAATCATCGTGGCTCGCAGTCACTTGATACGGACCCGGCTTTAATTGGACAGACACACTTCCTTGATCAGCACTATAATTACTACCATTAATAGCAACCTTTGAGCCTAGTGGCGTAACAGTAATAGTAAGTGTTAGTTTTGTGTTGCGGCTCGAAACAAACCAAGCAACGCCAATAATCACCACAAACAAAC
>CAZGCZ010000080.1:0-8344 GCA_964524615.1 uncultured Candidatus Saccharibacteria bacterium | reverse complement strand
CAATCAACCAAACACGACCAGAGATTGGATTGAGGTCTCGATAACTATCAAGATATATCTGACTGCCGTTTTGATAAAGCAAAGCCGACTCGCCATAACCATTAGGATGATTGATGGTGCCGTCTAAGTGGTGCGGAGTATAAAGCTGGACAAGAGCATTGGTTTGGTTGTAAAAACTAAAATCAAAATAAGTATAGAGCTCTCCACTCACCAATGCATCACCAGTCGTATAGTTTTGGTTAACAAAGTTAGCAATTACGTCCATTTGATGAGTTGCCTGAGCATAAACCTCGTGGAGTCCCACTATTTCAAGCACCAAAATAATGCTAAAGGCTGTATAGGCAATTGGCCGATACAACCGCTCGGCGTGATCTAGGGCGATAGCCAAAATTATCGGGATTCCGGCGGCTGCAAAAATAAGATACCGCTCAATAAATAGTGGCTTTACCAAAGACACCATAAACACACCAAGAATTGGCACAAAGGTGTAAAGAACAATCAGCCAGCTGTATTTGTGTTCCGTGTGATCTTTCTTAATTGCATACACAACTGCCACCAGCAGTAGAATTGGCAATATTAGATAGAATACTAAGGGCAGTTTGCGCCCATCAGTGAACGTGAAAAACTGCCAAATTGCTGATGGTAATGTGTGCGCGGTAACTTTTGGTATCCACCCAACCCCCTGTCCGCGAGTTAGCTGAGCGAGTAAATTGGGAACCCATGGCAAAAACAGTAACACAATGCCAGCATTAGCTAGCAGCCAGCTTGGTTTTAACACCAATTGACGCGATAGTTTGTGTACATGAGGTCGCCACAATAATAATAAATACAGCCATTGGGCTGCTAATGCAAACAAAGTGAAATAGTGCGTATAAAATCCGGCCGCCATTAAAACAGCATACACGAGCATATATACCCACTTACTTGGCCGCTCTACCCAATAAACTAAGGCAATTGTGGCGCCAAGCACAAACACACCGAGTATGCCATACATACGAACTTCTTGGCTATAGCGTACCAAAATCGGGAAAAGTGCTAGTATTACCCCAGCTAAGATTGCTGCTCGGCGGGTGGCTATTATGCGTGTTAACCATACCCCAAGGATTACCACTGCAATACCAGCGAGCGCGGATAGTAATCGGACGGTGAAAATACTATCACCAAATAAATTGCGCCAGCCGTGCAAAATCAAATAATACAACGGTGGATGAACATCCCGAGCAGAACCTGCCCAAACTTCTGCTAAACTGCGGCTGCTCAGCATCAGACTAAAGCCTTCATCATGCCATATCGCCGCTTTGGTTAAGTCATAAAAACGCACCGCCGAAGCTAGTGCAATAATGGGCAAAAGCCACGGAGCTCGAATAAGTTGATAAAATTTTTTCATTATTTTTGTGCCGGGCGGTATTTACCCGTCCAAAGCCCCCATTTAATTTTTACTAAATCTGGTAATACCTGGAGTGCAGCTTTAACGGCTGATGTTCCGCCAATTTTACTGCCTTCAACTACATCATGCCAATCAGGAACATCAATAATAGAAACTGGATAATTATAACGTCTAGCTAACGCTAGAGCCTCCATATCAAATCCCCAGCTAATGATGCGCTGCTGGGAAAAAATTTCTTTGGCTGCATCAGCACGAAACAGCTTAAAGCCGCATTGCGTATCAGATATTCCAGGAGTTAGTGTCACACGAACCACAATATTGCCGATACTAGAGACGAACTTACGGATGCCCTTATGGCTAACTGATAAATTACGCACGCAAATACCTATTGGTTTGTTTTGCTCAATCAAATCAAACACATTTTTCATATATTTAAGAGGGGTAGCAAGATCAGCGTCCATAAACATTACGTATTTGCCTTTTGCTTGCTCGAACCCCTTTGCTACTTGACCACCCTTCACAAATCCGCCCGGAGGCTTTGGCCCGGCTGAAATAATCCT
Source organism: uncultured Candidatus Saccharibacteria bacterium (assembly GCA_964524615.1). Classification (GTDB taxonomy): domain Bacteria; phylum Patescibacteriota; class Saccharimonadia; order CAILAD01; family JBBSBN01; genus CAZGCZ01. Next base: position 6,397 of record CAZGCZ010000080.1, on the reverse strand, counting down.
TAATGATTCAAAAGAATCTTTATATTTCTGCACCACTTCTTTGGTACCGTCGGGACTATCGAGATCAACCACTATTACTTCAATGCTGTATTTACTAGCGTGTTTTTTAATATACTCAGATAATTGCTCTAGTGTTGAGCCAATTCTCTGTGCCTCATTATAGGTTGGGATAATAATCGATAGATCCACCACTATGACCCCACTTGATAGGTATAAAATAACAGCTGTCCATCAAAGGTAGAATTTACTTCACCTAAAGTACCACCCGGGAACTTAGCTTTTATCAGCTCAATTACTTGCTGATCTTTCCCGGTATCACTACCTAAGACCAAAAATAGTTTTTTGCCGTTGCTCAATGGCAAGTTCTTCAATGTATCGTCATCTAGTCTGGTGTAGTCAACTTTATGGTAGGTTAAGTAGGCAATTGTTTTGTCTGTATAGCCGTCAACATATACCAGATCGGTTTGCCCTGGCTGCGCATGAGAAATAAGGTACTTTCCAGCTATGGCAGCGTTTTCGCTATATGCCGCGTAGGTGCGCGGATCCTGAGCCCAAGCAATAAAATATTGCTTATATGACTTAATTGCAGACAAACAAAGCAAAATTAAAACTAGATACAACCCAACATAGCGAGCTGGAGCATTAACGGGAAAAGTTTTATACCAAGCCACCAATACAAAATTAACTCCGATTGCCGCCAAAATAAATACTGCTGGAGCTGAGCCTATAGTACGAAGTCCATGAGGAATTCCTTCGGCAGTTAGAATAGCTGATCCCAGCATTGCGCCAAACACTACGAGCAAAGCAAAATATTTTGGCCGGTTAAGGTGAATAATTGTGATAACCAGCCCAAGTATAAACATTAAGCCAATAAATGTATCAAGCATTGGCTCACCGGGCGTATTATGACGAGAGTTTTCATCTCCCCGCCAATTGAATTGCAACAGCGTCTTTCCAGCACTGGAGAATAGTGTTTGTACCGGATTGCCGCTATTGAGTCCGCTATTGAGTACACTTGTTCCCCCTGCACGGGCAGTTGTTGATTCACCAGGGTGTCGAATGGTTAGATATGCCAGCGGTGAAATTATGATGAGAAACGTAATAATTGCCAGACCGATTTTTTGTAAGTTGTCCATCAGCCACTTGCGCCTGGCAAAAAACAAAAATCCCAACATAACCACAGCGCCAAAAACCAAAATATCGAAGGCCGTATAAGTATAGCAACCAACTCCCAGAACTAGACCAGCCAAAATAAAATATACTGTTTTGCCAGACTTAAAGGCTTTGCCACCAAGCCACATCACCAGTGCCACCATAAGTGGCGTCATGCTAGCCCGGAAACCGTCACGAGTAACTGTTATTGCCCAAACATTGATTGAAAATATACCAGCCGCAATTAGGCCAACGCGGCGTCCAAACCAATCTTTTGCCCATAAATAGGTTACAAATACCGCCAGTACTCCGATAATAGCCGGCGCCATTCGTAATGCCAGAATGGTATTTCCCATCATGGCTACAAAGATTGCTTGGAGAAAGAAGAATAACGATTCACGGGGTCCGTTGGTGTTATAAACTATTCTAATATCACCGTGGAAGATGCGTTGTACAATATCTAGCCCATTTGCAGCTTCATCAGGATGCAAACCTGGTGGTAAAGAGTTTAATTTATAAAAACGAAGGAAAATCGCAACAACTAATATTAAGCCTAAAATTAACCATGGCAGATATTTGCTCTGAAGAAATTTATTTTTTCGAGGATTTTTCATCAACAAAAACCAATTTTTTGTATGTAACGTAATTGTAAGCAAGCACTACTAAGATTGCTACACCAAGTGCCAGATTTCTTATCACAAAAGCTTCTGATAGTGGCAGATGGATACCATGGGTTATTTTGTAAGCAAGATTAGCTGGAGCTAACCAAGTAACCGTCAAAAAATGTGTAATGATCGGCCGAATCACATAGAGACCAAAAATAGTTAACACAAAAAAATAAACTATTCGCCGATTTGAGGTATGTTGGGCTCGAAAAGTAAACCGTTGATTAAAGATAAAGCTGTTGATCATAGCGACTGTGCCGGAAATTATCCCAGCCAACACCACTCCTACACCAAAAAATCCCGCTAAAATATTATAGATAACAAGATCTATGACAGTGTTTAAGACACCGACCAAACCGAATCGTCCGATTTGCTGAACTTCAGAAGTTTTTTTACTTTTTTTTGCCATTATGCTTGCGCTTACTGCCAATATTATAGCGTAAGCTCATCAAGAAGCAAACAGCTTATGCTAGATGTGCTTTACGTAGCATGGACCTTATCAATCGATCGAAATACCATTTGTTCAGGCTGCCAATAAAGTTCAACATCGCCGGTTGGACCATTTCGATGTTTGCGAACCAATAAGTCAACGATATTCTTACGTTCGGAGTCTTTGTTGTAATAATCTTCGCGGTAAATAAACATCACAACATCGGCATCTTGCTCAATACTTCCTGATTCGCGTAAGTCAGCCAGTTGAGGAATTTGTGGATGGCGATTTTCTACTTGTCGCGACAGCTGAGACAAGGCAATAACCGGAACATTAAGTTCACGTGCGAGACCCTTAAGGCCACGCGATATTTCAGATATTTCTGCTACGCGATTCTCGCCGTAATTGGTTCGCCCACTCATGAGTTGTAAGTAATCAACTACCAGTAAGCCAAGATCATGCTCTGTTTGTAGCCGCCTAGCTTTAGTACGCATTTCCATAACATTACTCATCGGCGAATCGTCAATAAAAATTGGCGCTTCTGCTAAAACCCCCATGGCACTGTTAATTTTCTCAAAATCTCTGTCTTCGAGGTTTCCTGTTCGCAATTTCCAGTTATCAATGCCTGCTTCGGCAGCTAATAAGCGGTCAATGAGCTGTTCTTTACTCATTTCCAAACTAAATATCCCAACTGGGATTCCCTCTTTGGTAGCTAGCTGCTGAGCAATATTAAGTGCTAAGGAAGTTTTACCCATACTTGGCCGGGCAGCCAAAATAATTAGATCAGATGGCTGCAAACCTGCCAGCAAATTATCAAGTGCACGAAATCCTGTTGGCAGACCGCGAATTTTTTTCTTGTCTTTATGAAGAGAATCCAGACGATCAAAACTTTCGGTCAATACATCACGAATTGGAGTAAAATTTTGCTTAAGATGCTTTTGGCTAACATCAAACAAGGTTTGTTCGGCAGTATCTAGTAAATTATCAAGTCCATCAGCGTCTCCGTAAACCATGTCGGAGATTTTAGTTGAAGCAGTCAAAAGGTTTCGCATAGTAGCTTTTTCGCGAACAATTTGGGCATACTGCACTACATGTGCTGCTGAAGGAACTCCGTTTACTAAATCAGTTAAATATGATGCTCCGCCAATTTCTTTGAGCTTTTTATGTTTTTCTAAGTAGTTTGTTAGCGTAACAAGATCAATTGGTTCTCTTTTTTCAAACAGAGCCGCAATTGCACCAAAAATAACTCCGTTTTTATCAACATAAAAGTCGGCAGACGAAACAACGTCCCCAACCTTAATAATAGCGTCTTTGTCCAGCAGTAATGCTCCAAGTAGACTGGCCTCGGCCTCAATGTTCTGTGGTGGCAAACGATCAGCATTTGTTCGATTTGTATTTGAAGCGGATTCAGCCATCTACGACTTCCCCACCTAAAATTTCTATAGCTGTTGAGACAAGCTCGGATTCTGGATCAGCCACTTTTTTATTTTGGCCATTACTCATTTCGCACTCCAACTGAATTGGTGTGCCAAATGCTCTACTCATAACTGTTTCAATCAAATTGCGATTTTTTGGTTCCTCCACTCTATCTTTATGAAAACTAAAGTTAAAACGCAGTATTAATTTATCACCCAGAAGCTCTGTATCCGCCATATTCATAACCGCGTAGAGTGAGTTATTTTTGGTTTTAATATAGCTCAAAGCCTTGGTGTACAGATTTTGCCAGTTGTCTGGAAGTGTTTTGTTCGATGAGGTATTTTTTGTTGATTTTGCGATAGCTGTTTTTGGTATCACTACATCTTCTTCAGCTATTTGATTAGCTTCGGTCATCAATTTTGGCTGACTTAAACGATAAAATGCCAATTCCAGAGGCAAGCTATATTGGCCAGTGAGTTTGAAATCGCGCAGTGCTTGGGTAAATGCATCAATAAATCGAATAATATCTGAAGGCGACATTTCGTTCTGAGCTGATGCTTGTGCGGGTTGATCATGAAGATCTAAAAATTTCTGGCGCAAAGTATCTATTAATTGCTCCGTCACAAGTACAGGGTCCCCACCACCGTTCAAGATCACGTGAAGGTCCTTGAGGGCTGCTTTAAGGTCATTCTTTACTAAGGCAGTCAAAAGCTTGTCAATCAATTCTTTCGGACTCAATCCTAGGATTTCATTGACTAAATTAGCATCTATTTGCTTATCAAACACGGAAAGTTGATCAAGTAAGCTAATGGCGTCGCGCAAACCACCCTGACTTGCACGAGCAATAATTGTCAGCGCTTCAGGAGTAATTTTTAACTTTTCTTTTTTGGCGATAAAGGCTAGGTGTTTGTTGATATCAGATTCAGTAATTGGCCGAAAATCAAATCTTTGAGTGCGAGAAAGAATTGTTTCTGGTAGCTTATGTGCTTCGGTAGTAGCTAAAATAAAAATGGCGTGCTCAGGAGGTTCTTCGAGAGTTTTGAGAAGAGCATTAAAGGCCTCTCGTGTTAACATATGCACTTCGTCAATAATATAAACCTTATAATGCGCACCACTTGGGGCGTTAGAAATCCTCTCGCGCAAAGCTCTGATTTCGTCAATTCCACGATTGCTAGCAGCATCAATCTCAATAATATCTAGCTGACTGTTAATATCGGCATTCTTATCTAGTTTATTGACGTGTCGGGCTAAAATTCGGGCAACACTGGTCTTGCCCACTCCACGTGGTCCAGTAAAGAGATAGGCATGGCTAACTAGCCCCTTTTTTAGAGCTCCCTGCAAGCTGGCTGTAACATGCGCTTGACCAACCACATCTTCAAAGTCGGCTGACCGATATTTACGATACAAAGCTGTTCGCTGCATACACTCCCTCTTTCTTCTTATTCATTATACGGCGAAGCTTAGAAAGGGTACAGATTAAAACTCACAGAAATGACCTGTGCAAAAGTCGGAAAACATTTTTTGAGACTATGTAATAACTGCTTCGATAGCAGCCCAACGAGCATTTTCAATTTCGGTTGGGACTACGATGGTTAGCTCATCGCCAGGTTTGGCTTTAAAATATGTGACACTGGCATAGAGGACATTGTAATCCTTACCACCAGCTTCTACAGCATATTGATCACCTTCGAGTTTAAGCTTACCAATCAGTTTTTTGCGTTCAACTGGACCGATTTGCTTATAAATAAACGAGCCGTCATCTACTATAGTGAGTTTGAGTGTGTCACCTTCTACTAGTTTTGATTTGCTAGCGTAATTTGCGGGTACAGGATAAATTTTACCTTCTGGGCCAATCATATTTTGACCATCAAAAGTACCTTCGATGACTTTTCCATCAATTGAACCACTAGCCATGACTGTGGCTTTTTTATTCTTAGGCACAACTGGCGCATTATGACCAGTAATGCCAGCGTCTTGAAGGGTATTTTGGACAGATGTTAATCCCCCCTCAATTGTATCGAGGCGTTTGAGAAGTTCCTCGAGAAGTTCTTGATTTTTATCTTGTGCTGCCACCTTGGTTTTTCACTTTGCTTATGTTCGGTTTTAGTGTATCACTTCTCCTTTAATCTGGCAAACGTAAGAACTTGCGTATGTGGATAAAACAAAAAGACCCGCTTTGGGTCTTATTGCAATATTTGTGAAACTTTACTGAAGTTCGACGGTGGCGCCGGCTTCTTCAAGCTTTTTCTTAGCTTCTTCAGCTTCGTCTTTTGGCAAACCTTCTTTGACGGTCTTTGGTGCACCATCAACTAATGCCTTACTTTCAGCTAGGCCAAGGCCTGATATTTCGCGAACTGCTTTGATGACATCAATCTTTTTGTCCCCTGCAGCTGAGAGAATCACGTTGTAAGCGCTTTTTTCTTCAGCAGCTTCAGCAGCTTCTCCGCCACCAGCAGCTCCCGCAGCAGCAACTGCCACAGGTGCAGCAGCACTAACGCCAAAGTGATCTTCGAGTACTTTGACTAATTCTGATAGTTCAAGTACAGATAGTTTTTCGATCTGGCCAACCAAATCTTTGAATTTAGCCGGAACTTCGACTTTTTCTTCTTTAGCCTCGGCTGATTGCTCAGCTTCGGTGTTTTCAATTTTTTTATCTTCTTCTGCCATGATATTTCCTTTCTTATTCCTGTTTGCTATCAGCGATAGCGTTTAATGCATATAACAAACTTGTTAG
>CAZGCZ010000079.1:0-2551 GCA_964524615.1 uncultured Candidatus Saccharibacteria bacterium | reverse complement strand
AGATAGCGGTTGTGGTAACTTAAATACCGAACCATGGAGCTTATTAAACCGGTTGGCAATATCCCGTGTCAGCTCAATGTGTTGAATTTGGTCATGGCCAACCGGGATTTTATCAGTATCATATAGCAAAATGTCAGCTGCCATCAGTACAGGATAGTCATAGAGCCCAACCAGTTGACCATCTGCCCCATATCGCTTGCTCTTATCCTTATGTTGCGTCATACGATTAAGCTCACCTAAGGTAGTATAGTTGTTTAAGATCCAGGCTAGCTCTGAGTGAGCAGATACCATTGATTGAACGAAAATAGTGTTTTTTGCCGGATCCAAGCCGCATGCTAATAACCAGGCAAAATTATTCAGAGTGGTTTCGTAGAGACTTTTGGGGTCTTGCCGAACCGTGATTGCATGAAGGTTAGCTATGAAATAAAAGCTTTCCTGTTTGTCTTCTAGCGCCACCCAATGGCGGATTGCACCAATATAATTACCTATAGTTGGGTTGTTACTAGATGTGATTGCTGATAAAACTCGGGTCATTGTTTATCTCCTAATTGTATTATATCCTGCTCCGAGCTTTCTTGGGGAGTAGAAATTTCTTCATGATGCGAATATTCAGTAATTTTATCTACAATTCGCCCTAATTGCCTGCTTCTTGTGCCTTCAATTTCACCAAATGTAGTTCGAGTGGTTTCAATCTGACGACCAAGTTTTGTCATACCTTCACCAAACTTCTCATATTCACTCTGAAACTTTTCAATTAATCCAAGGATGCTCTGTAAGCCTTTTTCGTATTGAAAATTCTTATAAGCCTGCAAAACAAGCCTAATGAGTGCCGTAAAACCAAATGGTCCAGTCAGAACTACTTTTCTTTGCGTACAATAATCGCTCATGGCTGGCAATTTTTCATAAATAAAGCTAAAAATCATTTCATTTGGGATAAACATAACAACAAAATCGACAGTTTGTTCTTCGGGGTTTATATAGTCTCGAGTTGTAATTTGGCGTACTTTGTCTTTAACGGCGTTTTCAAAGTTTTTAAGGGCTGTTCGTTTCTCTGTTTCTGTTTTAGCCTCCTGATAAGCCACTAAATCATCAAAGGGAAACTTCGCATCAATATTAAGTTTTGTACCATCAGGTAAAAGCAAGGTGAAATCTGGACGAGATTTGCCTTCTTCACTCGAAGTGGTCTTTTGCTTCACAAAGTTTATATTCTCTACAAAACCAGAAGCCAGCAAGAGATCTTCCGCTACTTGCTCTCCCCAGTCTCCGCGCAAACGATTATTCGACAACAAATTACGCAATCCTTCAGTTGTATCGCGCAATTGCTTTGTAACTTCAAGCGACTGATTGAGATGTTCTCGTAAAACCGCATTTTGCTCTTTTAATGATTTCATATCATCTTGACTATATTTAAGCTGCTCCTTGATCTGTTGAGTAATTCGATCAATCTGACGCTGATTATCAACCACCATCTCTTTCACACTAGTATCAACTTCGCCTTTATGCCTGAGTCGTTGTTCTTCGCTTTTTTCATAAAGGTCTGCCATTAACTTATCCGAATTAAGTTTTGGTTTGGACAGCGCAAAATACAAAATTACAAAACCTGCTAGCACAAGTAGAATTAAAATAATTAACAATATCGTTATCATAATAAGTATTATATCAGAGCTAGGGCATTATCTTAGCTAATAAGGTACTAGATATTTTTAAGCCACCATGGCAAAGCTATCTTTGTTGTTTTTTTAACACCATATTGTGGGCTTAGGGGGAAATTTTTATCAATAATTCGTGCCCAATTAGCCCGCAACCAGCGCTTTTGTCTAATATAAAGTTCTTCAAGATTGCGTTCTGCAAATTCTTGCCGAATTACTCCTCCACTGTGCGGGTATTTGTGTTTCTGGTCGAGCGGTGAATTAAATCCATGTGCATAATGCGTTAATTCGTGAACAATTGTAGCCTTAATGACAAATTCGGGGATTTCTAGGTCAGTGAATATGCGATTAATAGTAATAATACTAGTGGCTCGATCATTTGGGTCGAGGCTAATTGAACCTAGGCGACGCTTTGCTCGCCGACCATAGCGAATTTTTACCTGATTAGTTTGTTCTATATCCAAAAAATGCTCATACCAAATCTGAGCGAGGAAATTTTCTAGCCATTCTTGATCGCGATAACTACTTTCCGTCATAAAAAAGTCTCGAAGTTAATCCTGCTACTACCCTTATCATAAAATTTTTGGTTCCTTATATCCTGAGTAACTCGGGTTAAAATTTGATACGTTTTGTCATGATCAATTTTTTCATCTGTTACTACTATATCGTGTTCTACAAACCAAAGACTAGTCTTTTTAACCTTTTTTTTGTGTTGTGGAGATTGATCCCAAGCATAAGCATAAATTGCCAGCTGAATTGAATTCTTAATTTTTTGATTAGCCTTTTTTTCTGAATCTACTGATCCTGTTTTAAAATCACGGATTTCAGTACCATCTTCTTCTTCATAAACCGCATCATACCGCCCTGCTATTCTTAATTTAAGCCTCGGTATACTAAGTAAA
>CAZGCZ010000078.1:0-4385 GCA_964524615.1 uncultured Candidatus Saccharibacteria bacterium | reverse complement strand
AAAGTTGGCGGTAAGACATCGGTTTGAGTTGCATAGTTAAGTCGCACTCTGCCTGCACCAGTAGTGGCTGGCGGATGTTTCAGGGTAATGTCAGCCAAAGCACGATTGAGAACCGGTGTTGTAATTCGCATATGGCTGCTTTGATGTACTTTTGTAGCCAGCTCTAATATTTTATCCTTGTTCTTTCCAGTTAGCGCTGATACTAAAACAACCGGTGCCCACCAAATAAACTGATACTCAGCTCGCAATTGAGCCAGCAAATGAGCTTGATCACCGCCTTTTTCTAGGAGATCGGTTTTATTGACAGCTAAAATCACTGCCTTGCCGGAATCTTTAATCCGGCCTGCTAACGATTGATCTTGTTTGGTAGTAGGCTCCGTGGCATCAACCACCAATATAACCACATCAGCCCAATTAATCGCCATTTGAGCTCTTTGGCTAGCAAAATGCTCAATGCCAGTACCAATCTTCCCAGGCCGGCGTTGGCCAGCCGTATCTGCCAAAATAAAGCGCTGTTTTTTGTAGCTTAGCGCAATTTCTAACATATCGCGCGTTGTACCAGACACTTCATTCACTAAACTGCGCTGTTGTCCCGATAAAATATTAATGAGCGTTGATTTGCCGACATTTGGTCTGCCAATCAGCGCTAACTTTATCGGTGCCTCAAGCTTTGTTTTTGGTCGAACATGCTTATTGGTTTGTTTTGCAACCCATTCAAGTAAATCATTAAGTCCCATTTTTGAATTGGCTGAAACCTCAAACATTGGCTCAATACCAAGAGATATAAACTCAATGCTATCTTGAGACAGGCGCTGCTTGTCGCTTTTATTGAGTACTAAAGCTAGTTTTGCTTGATAGCGCTGCAAACGATGAGCCAATTCAATATCTGCTTGATTAGGTTGGACTGTGCGATCGCTCACCAAAAGTATCACCTCCGCTTGACGCATAAGCTGATCATTAGCATCGGCTAATTCTTTGCCAAACTCCTGTTCGCCCCCACCAATTCCAGCAGTGTCTACTAAGTGAAAGCTTGTTTTGCCATAATCAACCACCACGTCCACCGCGTCGCGCGTGGTATGGGCTTCACGAGCCACCACTGCTCGGCGATAGCCCGCTATAGCGTTTAGGAGTGAGCTTTTGCCAACATTGGTTTGCCCAACCAGTGCCACAATCGGCAAATCGCGGTTTGTTACAGCCATTGGTAATCCACCAACGTTGTATTTACAAGGCTCAATGTGTCGGCAAAGCGGTCGGTGCTACCAAGCACAACGGTGAGCAGTTCTTTGCCATTGGTGTCCCGCCAGTAGCCAATGAAGCATTGTCCGGCGTCTTCAGTGGTGCCAGTTTTTAAACCATGAAATGTGCCGCGAGCTAATAAAGAATCAGTTGTCGTTAGTAAGTATTTTTTGCCATCCTTAGACGTAATTGATTCGCGTTGCGTATTGGCAAGTTTGGCTAACTCCGAGTTATGTAAAGCAACTTGCGCAGTAGTAATAAGATCATGCACGCTAGAATAATTGCTTGGGTTATCAAGCCCAACCACCCCGGCATAGTGCGTATCATTAAGCTGCCAGTATTTCGTAAAATCGTTCATCTTATCAATAAAGGCCTGTTCAGTGCCGCTATCCCAAATTGCCAGCGCGCTCATCGCATCAGCCGAAGAACTAATCAGTACTGCAGCCAATAAGTCCTCAACACTAAACTGCTCACCGGCTTTGATACCAGCAGTCGCTAAGCTCGGATCAAGTTTTGGTAGTTCAGGTACTATTACAACCTCATCAAGTTTATGCGATTGGGCAATCAAAATTGCACCAGTCAGTTTGGTGAGTGAAGCTATTGGCAGGCGTGCATCAATATTTTTTTGGTACAGTGCTTGCCCGCTGGTCGGATCATATACAATGGCGGCTTTGGCGCTCAAGCTAGGCTGTGTTTTAGCCTTCTGCGCAGGGGCCGCTGCATATTTAAGCTCTGGCATTACTAGAATTTTATCTTTTGAGCTTCCTTCTAGCGAAGCTGTTTGTGAGTTTGACCAACGATCAATAGCCCCGCTGTGCAATACCAGTGCATTAGCCAGGGTAACAGTTAATAATACGATTTGCGCAAGAGAACGAAAAATCACCTCACTATTATAGCATTCAAGCTTATTCTACGCGGGTGATTATTGTTTTGGCGGAGCTTCGTCTTTAGGAACGCCCAGGATTGGTTCTTCGCCTTTTTTGGCTTCTGGGGCTGCTCCGGAGCCGGCTAGCTCTTTTTTAACTTCAGCAACAATATCTTCTAAGGTAACTTGTGATTTGACTAAAAATTTATTAACACCGAGCTTTTCACCCTTGGCTCGAGATTCTGGATCAGACAATGCGGTCATCATAATGACTTTGGTTTGGGCTGTTTCTGGAGTTGAGCGAATGATATCTAGTACATCAAAGCCAGAGATTCGCGGCATCATAATATCAAGCAAAATAAGATCAGGTTTTTCTTTAACAACTGCTGCTAAGGCTTCTTCACCATTGCCGGCTACAACAACGGTATAGCCTTCTGCTTCAAAACGGGCGTAGTAAATATCCCGTAGACTAATGTCATCTTCTACTAATAATAGCTTTGCCATCTGTTTTGTATAACCCTTATGCTAAAAGTACTCTCATATTGTATCACAAGTCATCGAGCCAGTGGTAGAGAGAATCCAAAAGTTGAGCCTTTGTTCTCTTCGCTCTTCACCCAAACTCTACCACCATAGTGCTCTACCAGATTTCGCACGATATAAAGTCCCAGGCCATTACCGTTAATCTCACGCGTAAAAGAGTTGTTGGCCCGGTAAAATTTTTCAAAAATATGCTTTTGATCAGGTGCTGCGATACCGATCCCAGTGTCAGCCACCTCCACTACCACCGATCCTGCATTATCCATAATTGAGACATTAATACTACCCTGACGAGTATATTTAATAGCATTATCAATCAAATTGCTCAAAATCTCTCGAATGCGGTCCTTATCAGCGTAGACATTATAGGCTGGCGCTACCACCACTCCGCCCGGCGCTGAAGCCGAGCCGATTTTTAGGTTAAGATTCAAGTTTTTTTGCTGAGCCAGCACGCGCATTTCATCAATCGTTGCGAGCAGTATTTCACTTAAATTAAAAATCTCAACATGCTCATTGACTCGCTTGTCGTCAATTTTACTTACCGACAACAGATCGCTAAATAATTGCCCAAGATGCAGCGAGGCTTGATGTGCTTTTCCCAAAAAGCCTTTGGCCCGTTCATCAATCGTCGATAATTGCGGATTTTGTGCCATCGAAATATAACCTTCAATGGCAGCAAGCGGGGTTCGCATTTCATGCGACGCTGTTGAGATAAATTCATCGCGCTCACGCACTAATGCCTGCTGGGAGGTGGTGTCATGCAACACCGCAATCGCACCTTGCACCTCGCCTTTGCTGTTTTGAATCGGTGTGGCCACAATCGAAACCGATAGTTTTTGCTTTTTGGTATTAATAATGGATAGATTATCAACACTAAAGCGTCCACCACTCGCCACCGCCTGGGCAAAAGCGTCTTGAGTAATCGTAATCGGTTGATCTTCCGAACTGCGTAATTTTAAAATTGTCTGATAATTCAGACCCCGGGCACTCTCAACATCAAGGCCAATCAGATCCTCGGCCGCGCGGTTCATAAACAAAATCGCCCGCTGAGCATTCACCACAATAACAGCATCACCAAGCGCATTAAACATAGTACGCTCGTCAAACAGTACTGGATTATGCCCATCAATTTCTTTAGGCCCGTGTTCGCGTTTGCGCTCGGCAATAAAAAAGATCACAAATAAAATTACGGCCACAACTGCTGCGACGCTAATAAGAAGAATTGGTCCACTTAACTGAAACAAAAAGCCGCCTTTATACTTATGCTTACGTTTTTAGTATAGCATTTTAGCTGTGAGGGCTAAACTCATCGACATACCCTGGGAACCAGTCGCCGTGAATCGCATTTTCGTTAAAGCCTAGTTTCTTAAGGCGCGGTTCAAAAGCATCTACCATTGGCTCAGGACCAGATACAAACACATCAGTCTTCGCAATATCTTTAACAGTTTCTTGAATTAATTCATCAGTAATTTGGCCGGTTTTTTCTTGCCAAGCATTATCTGGACTGTCCACCACCCGCACTAGCTTAAAGTCATTCCACTGTTTGACAGCCTGCTCAAACGTGTCTGTATAAACAAAATCCTCAGGTGTTTTAGCGCCATAAATCAGCACTCCCGACAGACTTTTATTGGTATCCAGCCGCTCTTTGATCTGCGAATGATATGGCGTAACTCCAATGCCACCAGCAATCATTGCTACTCGCCCTTTGATCCCACTCAGCACAAAGTCTCCATCCGGACCCTTGGCG
>CAZGCZ010000077.1:0-2597 GCA_964524615.1 uncultured Candidatus Saccharibacteria bacterium | reverse complement strand
AAAATTCCCCTACTACAGGTTGCCACTCGGCTTTTCCGGCTGCTATGTCATCGAGTTCTTGTTCAATTTTAGCGGTAAAAGCTGGGTCTGTGACAAAGCTGAAATTTTGCTCAAGCATATCATTCACCAGGCGACCAATCTGTTGAGGTACTAGATGACGCTCTTCTTTGGTGATATAACCACGTGCTAGTAAGGTACTGATAGTCGGTGCATAGGTGCTTGGCCGGCCAATTCCTTCTGCTTCAAGTTTTTTAACTAGTCCTGCCTCACTATAACGCGCCGGTGGCTGTGTTTCGTGCTGATCTGCATATATTTTCTCAGCTGTTAATTGCTCATCTTTTTTGAGTTTTGGCAGTTCTTGGTCTTCTTGTTTTTTAAAATCTTCATAAACCTTCGTAAAACCATCAAAAAGTGTTCTACGGCCGGTAGTTCGTAAGACATATTCCTTCTTTACTTTGTCAACGATATCAATTCCCGTTTGTTCATAACGGGCTGGTTGCATTTGTGTTGCCATAGTGCGCTGCCAAATCAGGTTATATAATTTTTTTTGCTCAGGAGGAATCGAACCACTCAACTGACTTGGGGTTTTTGATAAGTCAGTTGGACGGATCGCTTCGTGTGCCTCTTGAGCGTTAGCCCTCTTTGTTTTATAACGGCGAGGTGTTTCTAGGCTATACTGCTGTCCATATTCTTTTGTTACGACATTTTTTGCTTGCTTCAAAATTTGATCTGACAGCACTGTACTATCGGTACGCATGTAGCTAATGAGGCCCTCTTCATAAAGGCGCTGTGCCACAGTCATAGTACGGCGTGTGCCATAGCCTAGGCGGCTTGAAGCAGCTTGCTGTAATGTGCTAGTTGTAAATGGCGGTGGCGGATTCTTTGATACTTGTTTAACAGATATGTCATCAATGACCAACTCGGCCTTCTTTATATCATCTACAATAGTATCAGCTTGCTTTTGACTATTAACCACGGCTTTTTTGCCAGCTATTTTTTGTAGCGTTGCATGAAAAGAGGATCCATCTGTCGCTTTAAGGTCTGCCTCAATTATCCAATATAATTCCTTTTTAAAGGCTTCAATTTCACGCTCTCGGTCAACAATGATTTTAAGCGCTACAGATTGTACGCGACCGGCTGATAAGCCATAACGAATTTTTTTCCATAAGATTGGCGACAAACTATACCCGACGAGCCGATCAAGTACTCGGCGAGCCTGTTGGGCATCTACTAGATTAACATTGATCTCTCGCGGATGTTTGATCGCATCAGTTACTGCAGGCTTTGTAATTTCAGAAAATGTAATGCGGTGCCACTTTTGGCCGTTTTTTGGAGCCATAAGCTGTGCAACATGCCAGGCAATGGCCTCACCTTCTCTATCAAGGTCAGTTGCTAAGTAGACAGTATCAGCACCACCAACAGCTTTCTTTAATTCATTGACCCGCTTACCACTGCCACGAGGAATCATATAATCAGGCTCAAAGTTATGTTCTACATCAATACCAAGTTTTGACCTTGGCAAATCTCTAACGTGCCCAAAACTAGCCACAACCTTAAAATCCTTCCCGAGATAATGCTCGATAGTTTTGGCTTTTGCTGGACTTTCTACAATGACTAAATTCTTTGGCATGTTTTTATAATCCTAGTGCTTATGAGCAGTTAAAGCAACTGCGAAATCGAACTATAACGCACCATTTAGCGTTTGTCAAAATTTGACGTGCTCCACTGCCCTGCACCCAAATTACGAACTTTACCTGAGATTTCCATTAAACTCAAACAGCTTGCCAGACTCGCTGCATTGAGGTCAGTCTTTGCAATTAATTGATCGACAGAATTATAACCTTCATTGATTAGGCCAATAATTAACTCTTCCTCTTTTGATTGATTGCCCGGCTTATGCTCTAGTTGAATGTTTTCATAGCCCAAACTATTGATAATGTCACTACTACTCGTTACTGGCACGGCGCCGTTTCGCAATAAGTTATTCGGGCCAGCGGCATACAAGCTAGTGATATTGCCGGGAACTGCCATAACCATTCTATTTTCTTGCAAAGCAAAATTTGCGGTAATCAGCGTTCCGCTTGACGCCTGAGCTTCAGTCACTATTACTGCCTCACTCATACCTGCCACAATTCTATTGCGAGCTATAAACTGATGTTTCATTGGCGGCGTGCCAGATGGATATTCACTGATGACCGCCCCACCTTCTCTAACTATTCTCTCCGCTAATTGATGGTTTGAGGCAGGATAAATATGATCAGGGCCATTTGCCAAAACTGCAACCGTGCTCCCTCCCGCATCGAGCGCTGCTTCGTGGGCAAATGTATCAAGACCAATGGCCAGACCGCTAACTATGGTAAAGCCCGCCTGCGCACATTCATAAGCTAATTGATATGTAACTTCTTTTCCATAAGTTGTTGGGCGTCTTGTTCCGACTATACTTATCATCGGAGCTGCCGGTAAATTGCCTCTTACATAAAGCACTTGTGGCGGCTGATGAATGTGGGACAGCGATTCAGGATAATTCTTGTGTTTAATTGATATTTCTTGTATAACCATAATTATTTTATTATCTGTTATTTCTATAAAATTATTAT
>CAZGCZ010000076.1:0-8505 GCA_964524615.1 uncultured Candidatus Saccharibacteria bacterium | reverse complement strand
AGCTCATCCTCATCCTCTGGTACCACTACCACTGACAGTAGTGATACTACAACCACCACCATTATTCTCAATGACTTTGCCGACTTTTTAACCAGTACCGGTCACACCATGACAGTAGGAGTCGGTGATGTTATTCACTTCTGCAGTAATGGTAGCTCCAGCTGTGATCCATCAAGTAGTGAGTATCATACCATTACCATCCAAAGTATTGACCAAGCTAATGGTACGGTCACCATTACGATTGCCTCAACTCCTCAAACCTTAACCTTTACCACCTCGCAAACCAAGACTGTTGATGTTAATGGTGATGGCAAAGATGATATTAGTATTACTCTGACTGGTATTACTGGTACCAATGCTACATTCTCATTTAAGAACATTGCCTCAGCTGCTGTGACTACTCCTACCCAAAACACCACACCAACTAATACCCCAACTCACACCAACACTAACTGGCTACTGTGGGTAGGAGCCTTAGTGGTAGTAGGGGGAGTGGTGCTAATTGTGGTTATGAGGAAGAGACAAACCTAGGTGCTTCATAAGTCCTCACTTGAGCAATGTGGTATAATATAACTATAAATTGGAGTAATTTATGAGTGTGGCAGTCATTATTCTTGTTATCATCGTTCTGGTTGTTTTAGCCACAGTTATTATCTATAACGGCCTCGTTCGATCGAAAAATCGAGTTGAAGAAGCTTTCTCTGACATTACCGTGCAGATGAAACGCCGTTTTGATTTGATTCCAAATCTGGTAGAAACCGTTAAAGGCTATGCTAGTCACGAAAAGACTGTCTTGGAAGATGTGACTAAGGCCCGCACCGCAGCCATGGGGGCTTCGGAAAGCGATCCAAATGCTCTAGCCAAAACAGATAATGCACTTTCTGGTACGCTCAAAAGCCTATTTGCCGTAGCAGAAAACTACCCTGATCTAAAAGCCAACGAAAACTTCAAACATCTCCAGGAAGAGTTGGTGGATGCTGAAGATAAAATTATGGCCGCCCGACGCTTTTACAACAACAACGTTCGCGATTTTAATACAAAGCTCAAAGTCTTTCCAACCAATATGTTTGCCAATATGCTGAATTTTAAGCCAGCCAGTTTTTTTGATGTTACTGACGCCGAGCGAGCTGATGTCGACAAGCCAGTTGACGTCAAATTTTAATCTTGACTTAGATACATAATTATATTATAATTTAAAAACGTTTTTGCACCCCTAAAAAGGAGCGGCAGATGCCGTATGCACGAGTGATGATCAAGCCGACTCCGAGTGATCTCACACCGAATCCCTTGGCAAGAGGATTTTTCGAGAAGAATTTTGTCGACGGTGCCTTGAAGGAGCACATTGCTGGCGCTTTCAACGAATACGGTGAATCGCTCGATCCCGAAGACATTACTGTTCTGTCTGTCGAAGAAAGCGAGCGTTCGCCAGCCGACATCTTCATCGAGATCAAGGCAATTCGCACCGACCTTCGTGAAGCTGCCCAAGAGATGATCTTGCTCGAGCTTGAGCGGATGTTGGCATTCTACTTTTTGCCGGCACAAGTACCGTCCCTTGAGATCACTCTAGATCTTTCGCTGGCGGCAGTGTCGCGCAGGGAACAGCAGCCCAGCTCTCCCTTCGCGCACTAACGCGTAGCAAAACACTAAGCCCACCCGGGTTCACTGGGTGGGCACTTTTTTGCTCAAAATCAGGTATAATAGGGGTATTATGTATACAGAAGTTGCTGCCAATAAACGCAAAAGTTGGCTGTTGATTGGACTTTTTATTCTTGTGACCACAATCATCGGCTGGATTTTTTCGTTGGCACTTAATAGTCCTGCGTTGCTGTATTTTGCAGTAATTTTTGCAATTATTTATGCTTGGATTAGTTATTACAATTCAGATAAGCTAGCGTTAGCTGTATCGAAGGCTAAAAAGATCGAAAAAAAGGATGCGCCAGAGCTGTATCGCACCGTTGAAAACCTAGCAATAACTGCCGGGCTGCCAACTCCGCAAATTTATGTGATTAATGATGAAGCTCCTAATGCATTTGCTACTGGGCGTGATCCGCAGCACAGCGTTGTAGTGGTGACATCTGGGCTCCTCGAGCGGCTTGATAAGCCGGAGCTGGAGGGGGTGATTGCGCATGAATTGTCTCACGTGGGAAATTATGACATTCGCTTTATGGGCTTGGTAATCGTATTAGTTGCTATTATTGCACTTCTATCAGATTGGTTTTTACGCTTTGCCTTTTGGAGTAGCTTTGGTGATGACAATAGCGGAGATGGCAATCAACTACAATTGGTGTTTATGGCTGTTGGCATAATTCTGGCGATTTTGGCTCCACTAATCGCAATGCTTATTCAGCTGGCGGTTAGTCGCAAACGAGAATATCTGGCTGATGCTTCAGGTGCACTTTTGACACGCTATCCCGAAGGCTTAGCGAATGCGCTACGCAAAATATCAGATGACACTCATCCGCTCAAAGAAGCTAATAAGGCTACCTCAAGCCTCTATATCGTCAATCCATTTCGTGCTAATGTGAAAGGCAAGGATAGTCGCGGATGGTTTGCAAATTTATTTAGTACGCATCCTCCTATAACTGATCGTATACAGCGTTTGGAGAAAATGGAAAATGAAGTTTAGAAAAAAAGACAGCTCAAACAAGCCTAAATTGTCACGCAATTTGCGCCGGACAATTAAGGATAGCATCATGGAATTCAAAAACGATTGGCGAATCTATTTTTTGACTGCGGCTATAGTTTTTATTCCAAGTAGCTTTGTTCGCCAATATACAGCAAGCTCTTCCGGAGCAAATGATTACTCACTTGTCTTGTTTCTGGTGGCAATTATGGGGCTGTTGGCACTTTTTTGGCGAGTAAGATACAGGAGCAGCAAAAAACAAAGAATTCGCGAACTGTATGTTTTAGCCAGTCGCCGATACTTACCATTTCTTTTAATTTCAGTAATCATTGGAGTTTTGCTCATACCATTTACTCTTGGGTTTTTGCTAGTTTTTCTAACTGCTGCAGCCGGGCAAAGCATTCTTTTCTTGCTGGGCGGCGTTCTCGTTATTGCTTTATGTGTTTATGTGTCGGTTCGGCTCAGCCTGTCAATTGTAGCTGTGGTTGATGAAAAAAATAATTGGCGAGCTGGAATTAAACTAGCTTGGAAACTTAGCAAAGGGCGAGTCTGGTATTTGACTTGGGCTTATTTGATCTATTTTATTGGCATCGGTTTAGGTGCTGGCCTTATTATTTCTCTGACTGCCATTATTCCAATTATTGGCACCAATTCATTCTTTACCGGTCTTGTAAATGGCCTCGTGGCTTCAGTAACTATTCCGCTGCTTGTTATCTATTTTAGTAATTTGTTTGATAATTTGAACTCTAGCCATGGACAAAACCAAAGCTAAAAATCGCGCTGCTCAGCTGCGAACCCAACTCGAAAAATACCGGCACGAATATTATGCCCTTGATAAACCTTCGGTCAGTGACGAAATTTACGATAGCCTTAATAATGAACTCAAAGACATCGAAGAACAGTTTCCCGAGTTAATCGATTCTAACTCGCCAACCCAAAAAGTTGGCGGCGAAGTCAGTAACAAATTCGCTAGCGTAGTTCATCCTTCACCAATGCTAAGTCTTAATGATATTTTTGATGAAAAAGACCTGGTAGCTTGGGAAAAGCGCATTCATAAGTTGCTCGATAATAGTAGCCAGGTGGAATATTATGGCGAGCTCAAAATGGATGGTTTGGCCATGCGGCTTGTTTATAAAGACGGCAAGTTTGTGCAAGCAGTAACTCGAGGCGATGGCTATTCGGGTGAGGATGTAACCCATACTGTTCGAACACTCAAAAATGTTCCACAGGAGTTAAAACAGAGCAAAAAAGCCCCAAAAAGCGTTTATAAAGATTTTGAAGTTCGCGGCGAAGTAATTTTTCCAGTAAAGGCGTTTGAAAAACTTAACGCCGAGCGAGCCAAGGCCGGACTGCCGCTGTTTGCAAACCCGCGCAATGCCGGAGCGGGTAGTATTCGGCAGTTGGACCCCAGCGTAACAGCAAGCCGCGGGCTTGAATTTATCGCCTACGGGATTGAAATGGATTTACCAGAACTAGTTACTCACGAAGATGAGCACGAATTAGCGCTGGAGCTTGGCTTTAGCGTAGATCCTCACGATAAAATCTTGCAAAATTTGGAAGAAATTTTAGCTTTCCGCAAAGCCTGGGAAAAACGCCGCGAAAGCTTGCCATTTCGCATTGATGGGCTTGTTATAGCGGTTAATTCCAATAAAGATTTTGCCAAACTGGGTGTCGTTGGGAAAGCACCCCGAGGAGCGGTGGCTTTTAAATATCCTGCTGAGCAAGCCACAACTGTACTAGAAGACATACGTGTTTCAATTGGTCGTACTGGAGCGGTAACGCCTTATGCTGTGCTTACTCCTGTGCAGATTGCTGGCAGTACTGTTTCGCGCGCAACGTTGCACAATGAAGATGAGATAAAACGCAAAGATATTCGGATAGGTGACACCGTAGTAGTACAAAAAGCGGGTGATATCATACCCGAAATAGTTGAGCCAATTGTTAAACTCCGTACCGGCAAAGAAAAGAAATTTGTCATGCCTCGTGAAGTTGGTGGGGTCAAAGTTATTCGCCCGAGTGGAGAAGCGGTGGCACGACTGGCTGATCTAGGAGCGAGCGAGGTCCGTTGGCAGCAGTTGATTCATTTTGTTAGCAAAGGTGCGTTTGATATTGATGGGATGGGTGAAAAAATTCTTGCTCAGTTAATGGAGGCAGGATTAATTGATACGCCGGCAGATATATTTTTACTCAAGAAAGATGATTTGTTGTCCCTTGAACGCTTTGCTGATCTTTCTGCGCAAAATCTTATTGATTCAATTCACCAGCATCGACGAATCGGCCTCGGAAAATTTATATATGCACTTGGGATTAGGCATGTTGGTGCTAAAACCGCGCTTGATATTGCCCAGCATTTTCATACTTTAGATCGTTTTTTGAAAGCCAGCTCGGAGGATATTATGGCTGTCGCGGGGATTGGCGAGGTAGTGGGCAAGAGCGTTGCGCAATGGCTAACAAGCGAAAAAAATCACCAACTTGTTCGTAATCTTTTAAAAGCTGGGGTCGAAGTTGAGCGCGAAGCAGGCCCTTCTCAAGGGAAGTTTGCTAATACTACTTGGGTAATCACCGGTACCCTTGAGAGCATGAGTCGAGAGCAGGCAAGTGAAAAAATTGAAGCACTGGGCGGCAACGTCACAAACTCAGTCTCAAAAAGCACTAGTTATTTGGTAGTCGGAAAAGAACCGGGCAGTAAGCTCGAAAAAGCCCGCAAACTAGGCGTTAAAATTTTGGACGAATCAGAATTTCTAAAGATGATATAAAAAAGAGCCCAAGAAATGTATCTTAGGCTAAAAAATTTTCCTGTAAGAAGTTGTAAGGTGTTTTGCTCAGCGAGAATGCGCCATTCCAATTGGCCAGCGCTTAATTGGCTTCCAGAAATCAGCGTTGTGTTGCGATTGACGCAACAGCACATAGCGGGTGTCGTTGTCTCTACTTCTTCGAATATCCCGCGCGGCCAATCGTTTTGCCAGCCATTCGAAAGGCAAACGGTGTTCCCAGAGCGGGTGATCATGGCCAGTCACGCGACTGTAGACTAGCCGATAACGTCGCCAGCGAAATTTCATAGGTACACCTCTTTTGTGGGGACAAGTATTGCATAGTTTACCATTAATTTATACTTATGTCAATAAGGACTGAGAGCGTGCAAACCTGATATAATAAGTACAAATGACAAAGCTTTCGATTGATGACGTAACCCGTGTAGCAGTGCTTGCAAGATTAGGACTGAGTGATGCAGAGCTAGAAAAATATGCGCTAGAGCTCACTGCAATTCTTAATTTTGTTACGGATTTACAATCAATTGATACTTCGGGAATTGATTCCACTAGCCAAGTAACGGGCTTAACGGATGTGTGGCGAGAAGATAAAGTAGTGGATTGCGCAATATCTCGCGAGGAATTATTGGCAAATGTCCCGATGCATGAAGGCAGTTTTGTAAAAGTTAAGAGAGTGCTCGAGTAATGGATTTAGCTTATCTTACGATTTCTCAAGCTCACGAGCTGCTAATTACTAAAAAAATTGGCGCTGTTGAGCTTACAAAATATTATCTTGAAAAGATGCACACTCTTGATAGTAAAATTCATGCAGTACTAACTTGGTGTGATGAGTCAGCACTTGAACAGGCCAAAAAAGTAGATGAAAAAATATCCCGCGGCGAAGAGCTTGGCTTCCTTGAAGGGATTCCCTATACGGCAAAGGACATGTTCTTAACTCGCGGCATTCGGACCACTGCTGCTAGTCACATGCTTGATAATTTTGTGCCGCCTTACTCTGCTACAGTGATCGAAAAACTCAACGCGGCTGGTGCGATTTTGTTAGCCAAAGTTAATCAAGATGAATTTGCCCATGGTGGGAGCACTGAAAACTCAGCTTACCATCCAACTCATAATCCTTGGGATTTAACACGTGTACCAGGTGGTAGTTCTGGTGGCTCAGCCGCTGCTGTGGCAGCAGACTATGGAATCTTTAGCTTGGGCACAGACACCGGCGGATCAATTCGCCAGCCAGCAGCCTACTGTGGTGTGACTGGCTTAAAGCCGACCTATGGCTTGGTCAGTCGATATGGGGTGGTGGCGATGGCGAGTTCGCTTGATTGCATCGGGCCAATTGCGCGTTCTGCCAAAGACGCAGCTATATTATTAGAAATAATCGCCTGTCAAGATCCAAAAGATTCAACCACAATAAAATTAGACGAACATGACTTCGCAAAAAAATCTTCTAGCAAACTTGATAGTATTAAGATTGGCTATCATGATGCGGCTGGAGCAAACGAGCCGATAAAAGGGGCTATTGAAATATTCAATGGGCTTGGTGCCAATGTTCAGGGTTATGATAATCCGTTTGACGCTGAAAAAATTTTAGCTACATATTATGTCTTAACACCCTCAGAAATTAGTTCAAACTTGTCGCGCTATGATGGCATCCGGTACGGCTATTCCGATGCTCGGGCAACTGATCTGAATGAAACATATGTTTTTTCCCGCGGGCACGGTTTTGGAGCTGAACCAAAAAGACGAATTATGCTTGGTGCCTATGCTCTTTCAGCTGGGTATTATGATGCATATTACAAAAAGGCTATGCAAGTTCGAACAATTTTGCGCAAGCAGTTTGAAGCAATTTTTGCGCAACATGATTTATTAATTTGGCCGACAACCTTATCACCCGCCTTTAAGATTGGCGAAAAATCAGATCCTATTGATATGTATAAAACTGATCTTTTGACTGTTGCTGCGAACTTAGCTGGCATTCCAGCAATTTCAATTCCGGCAGGTGTTGAAAATGGCCTACCAATTGGGCTGCAAATTATGGCGCCACAAGGCAGGGACGACTTAGTACTGCAAGCGGCCCACGCCTTTCAGCAGAATTCAGACTGGCACCAGCGGAGGCCACAATTATGATTGGATTTGGCCTTATTATCATACTCTTAGCAGGAGTTGCGCTTTTGATTTTTCTTGCTGGCGTTACTATGCAGCATAATAAAACTGTCAGCAAGCCAAATTTGGATTTTACGCTTGTGCGAACTCAGTGGCGGGAAATAACACAGCAGATGCAGTCAGCAAAAAACATGAAAAATGCCTTAATTGAAGCTGACAAACTACTTGATTACGTTTTGCGCGGCCGAGGTTATCGCGGGACAACTATGGCGGAACGGCTCAAAAGCGCCGAATCAAGCTTTTCGCATAAGGAATTGGTTTGGCGGGCACACAAACTTCGCAATCAAATGGTTCATGAGTTTACTGATGTGGTGCCTCAGCAAATTGAGCACTCAGTCAATGATCTGGGTCAAGCCATTCGTGATCTTGGAGTTCAGATATGAATGAAAAATATACCACCACGATTGGAGTTGAAATTCATTGTCAGCTCAATACAAAAAGCAAAATGTTTTGCGCCTGTGATAATGATAGCCGTGGGGCAGAACCTAACACTAATATTTGCCCGATTTGCCTTGGCTTTCCCGGAACGCTCCCCACAATAAACCATGGCGCAATTGAAAAGGCTATTAAATTGGGTCTTGGTCTTAATGCCAAAATCGCCAAGTTTACAAAGTTCGACCGCAAAAATTATTTTTATCCTGATTTACCTAAAGGGTATCAAATCAGTCAGTATGATTTGCCGATCGTTCATGATGGAGAAGTTGAAATATTAGTTGATGGACAGTGGCGAACAATTGGTATTGAGCGGGCTCATTTAGAGGAAGATGCTGCCAAACTCATCCATCCGCCAGGCAAAGATTACAGCTTGGTTGATTATAATCGTGGCGGTACGCCGCTCGTAGAAATTGTCTCAAAGCCGGATATGCATTCGCCGGCCGAAGCTCGACGTTATCTGCAAGAAGTTTACAATATTGCCATGGCACTTGATGTTAGTTTTGGCAATATGGAAGAAGG
>CAZGCZ010000075.1:0-10146 GCA_964524615.1 uncultured Candidatus Saccharibacteria bacterium | reverse complement strand
GGTTGCCATTTTTAATTTCAGCTTTATCTGTAGAATTCAGAGTTTGACCAACGCGCATCCCAGCTGTTGCAATGAGGTAAGCTCGGCTAGCATCTGGCATTTCGACGAGTGCCAAGCGAGCACTGCGATTTGGATCATATTCAATAGCAATAATCTTAGCCCCTTCAACCTGGCGAAAACTAAAATCAACCACTCGAATAGCCCTTTTGGCTCCGCCGCCGCGGTGTCGAATAGTAATCTTGCCTTGATTATTGCGTCCGGCCTTTTGTTTGCGAGGCAAAATAAGTGATTTTTCAGGTTTCTTCTTAGTAATTTCCACGAAATCTGAAGTACTCATTCCACGACGAGCTGAGGTATTGCGCTTAATGGTTCGGGTTGCCATTACTTAGCCTCCTCCAGTTCAAATGCAGCGATCTTATCGCCCTTCTTAAGGGTCACAATGGCTTTCTTTACATCTTTACGGGTACCTTTGACTCGGCGCAAGGTTTTAACCTTACCCTTTTGAACCATAATATTCACATCCAGCACAGTTACCTTAAAATCCTTGGCAATTACACGACCGACCTCGATCTTATTGGCAGATTTTGGCACGGCAAATAAGTATTTGCCAGCGGCAGCTTGAGCCATAGACTTTTCCGATATAATTGGCTTAACAATCATAGGTTTCATGATTTTGCTCCGACTTTTTGCTTGGTTGAACCAAGTCGTTTCTTAAGAACATCAAGGGCTTTTTTCTGAATAATCAGCATATCAGCATTTAAGACTTCAAAAATATTTATATCATTCGCAGTAACTACATTAACTCCGGCAATATTACGAGTAGCGCGCAGAGTCAGATCATTTGTCTCATCAACTATCACATATATAGTGCCTTCTACTTGTAATTTGTCTATGAGGGCAATCATTGGTTTAACTTTGCCGTCAGTGCTGGCAAATTTTTCGATAACAATAATTTGATTGGCAGCAGCTTTGTCACTCAATGCCTGAGTCATGGCGCTTCGAGCCATTGTGCGTGGCATTGTGCGTGTATAGTTTTCTATGCCAGTTGGGCCAAACGTGATACCGCCACCCCGCCAAATTGGGTTTCGAATAGAACCACTACGAGCTCGTCCAGTACCTTTTTGACGATACGGTTTTTTACCACCACCAGAGACCAAACCGCGAGTCAGCGTTCGAGCATTATTAGTGCGCTGATTACCAAGATAAATCTGGTAGGCTTGAGCTAGTAACTGCGGGTTGACTGTAGTGCCAAACAATTTGCCGTCTAACGTAATATCAGGGAGTTTTGTGCCAGTAGCTGAATAGGCGGGGGCTTTCATACTTGAGCCTCCTCAGTAATTGGGGTGCTAACTTTCGTTTCCAGAGATACGATGCCACGTTTTGGACCTGGTACCGCGCCTCTAACAGCGATGAGGTTATTAGTCTCGTCAATTTTAATAATTGGTAAGTTTTTTACCGTAGTTTTGACATGACCCATGTGGCCTGCCATTTTCATACCCTTCATAACGTGTTCTGGATAACCTGCTCCAATTGATCCAGGTGCCCGATAATTATTACTACCATGAGTTTTTGGTCCGCGATGAAAGTTATGACGTTTAATTGTGCCTGCAAAGCCTTTGCCTTTGCTTGTGCCGCGGACAACGATTTGATCACCTTCTGAGAATATTTTAGCGGTGAGCACATCGCCAACTGCGACATCAGCCTCATCTTCAATACGGTATTCGCGAATATATTGGCTTTTGGCCTTAGCTGATTTGAGATGGCCTGATCGGCTTTTACCTGGTTTTTTTAGCTCACCAAAACCCAGCTGCACGGCACTGTATCCGTCCTGCTGATTGGTTTTGACTTGAGTAACGACACATGGGCCAGCCTGCAATAACGTAACCGGCACAGCTGCACCATTAGCATCAAAGATACTGGTCATTCCTATTTTTCTAGCGAGCAAAAACTTCATGAATCTTGGCAAAGCCTTACTTATTTAGCAAAAAACAATTCTGGGTTAAACTGATGGTTTCCAAAAGCATTTTGGACCTGTCTGCTTCCCAGCAACTGCTGAAATATTACGATGTGTTCAGAACGTAACTTGCTAAGTGTACCAGGTTTGCCCCAGATTTGTCAACTCTAAAGTTCGGTGGAAAAAGATTGACAATTTACTCCAAGCAGGCTATGCTTTGAAACTAACCGGGGCAATAAGGCTTTGGTTCTGCGATGGGGTTTCGCAGTCGAACATTCAAAGGGGTTGCTATGCCCAAAAAGACTGTACAGGGACGAGAAGACGTGAGGCTACTCCTGCGCACACCGCGCGGGACCGAGCTCTCACACCGGCAGCGGCGTACCGATGGGATTCCCATGCTGTCTGCCATCTTCGAAAGCCCCTGGTACAGAGAGCTCGAGAGGCAGGGTGTACTCGAGCTCGAGAGAGAAGACCGAGAGGGGCGACCGTGTTTCAAGAAGGAGCGATACGGCATCTTCCAGGACTGCTATGTCCTGGTGGTCCATGCCTACGACCGCCTGGCAGAAGTGATCGAATTCGTTTTCGCCCAACGCTTCCTGATCGTCAACGACGATGATCCGGCAGTCATCTCCGCCAACTTCGCCAGCTAGCAGCTCCTCGACTGTCTAGCTAGCCCCCATCGCGTCCACGTCAACCACCGCCGGTCGCGACGGTGAGCCAGACGTACCAGAGAAGCGAGAGTTCATCCAAACGAAGCGAACTGGATGGCACTCAGGGGGTAGCCGGGTTGGACGCACCCGGCTCCCTCCACTTTTCTTCCCCACCAAGTTTACCCGTTGCAATAGATGCAACGGGTTTTTCTTATGCTTGATTTATTTAAAATTTATACTATAATTATGCTGTTTAGAGCCGTTCTTTCCAATTGAGGAGGTGAGTGCCGTGTTCGGTTTGGATTCTCGTCGCGCCAAGATCGTTTTTCTTGGAGGAGTTGGCATTAAGTTGATCGATGCGGCAAGCACCTGGTGCGCCGTCGATCTCGTGCAGAGCAAGACTCGGTCAGTGTCGCCTGGAGATGAGCTCCGAGCGTACCTGCACGTCCATCACCAAACGCTGCCAAGCTTGAGGCTGGAGGGGGCTCAGCTCGAACAGTGGCCGTTGATTCGCCCTGTCATGGGGCTACTCGGTTTTCACCTTTCGCTGATATTGCTGGTAGCTCTGATGGCAGGGATTTTCTGGCTGCTGGCCCGACTGGCTGACGGCAAAAAGCTGTTCGGCTTCGGCTGTAGTGATCAGCTTTTGTTCAAGCCAAAGCTCAAGATCAATGCCAGCGGAGCGACCTTGATACAGCAGATTGAGCTGAGACTTACTGACACCAACGTCTATCTGAGCTGTGTTGGTCTTGTCCTGGCCTGGTTTGCCTTCATCGACGTGCTCAACGTGCTCGAGATCGTTCGAATGCTCTAAAAAACCCGCTCAAGAAATTGTGCGGGTTTTTCTTTAATTAAGATGTTAGATAAAAAGCCCGAAGGCCGTGCAAATCAATCTTCTCTTCGTATTGAGGAAATGAATAATAAATTCTCTTGGCGTCATCGAGACTATCAACACCTGGCATAACCTTGTTCCAATCAGCTGAATGAAAAATAGATTCTACCGTGTCGTAGTGTGCTACGGCCATAACAGATTTTATTATCTCGTCATTACCACAAACAAATTTGAGCTCATCTCCTGCCTCAATCTTTATATAGCGAGGCGTGGCGGCTCGGGTTTCGATACTTTTTTGTCCGCTCTTAATTTGATCAAACAATTCTCGATCGGTTTCACGCAATACAATTCGATGAGTTTTCATAGTTATTATTGTATCAGTTTATATTGACTTGGTTATACAAAAATTGTATTATCTGCTCATTCTTTGTTCCTGCAAATCAAGGAGCTGCTGTGGGTGCCGTCATTCTTTTGTCTGGACCATCTGGCGTCGGCAAGGGCACACTCATGTCTGAGGCATTGGCACGTGTGCCGCTGTTTCGCATGGGCCGTTCGCTCACGACTCGCCCGTATCGAACGGGTGATGTGATGTATGACTACGCCTCAGAAGAAGAATTTCATGCCGCGTTCGAACGAGGTGAGCTGCTTGAACGCAATCGCCATATGGGTGCCTGGTATGGTAAGCGCAAGCCCGTCGATGATGGCTTCTGGATTCTCGAGCTTGATGTCGAAGGTGCCGAGTCAGCCTTTGCGCAACTGGATAATGCCTACAAGGTCTTGATTACTCCACCCGAACCGATTCGAGCAACCCTCGAAGAAAGAGTTCGCCGGCGCGAGACGCTGTTACCAGACGACAAGCGGATGACTGAAGAACAAATTGAGGACAGGCTCGATCGAGCGATGTATGAGATTGAGTTCAGCCTCGGTCATAATCCATATCGAGTGATCGTGAACGACGACGCCATTACCGCAACAAGCGAGCTGATGAGTTTGATGTATATGCTCATCGACTGCGACAAATCAAAGACAAGCTAAGCCTGGAATTTCCAGGCTTTTTATATTTCCAAAAAGCTTTCTAGTTTTGGTAAACTTTCCAGAAATTAATGCCTAGCGGAGCGCCAGCCTGGTCGCGTGAAAAAACGTATGATTTATCAATTATCCAATTGTATCGTGAAATATAGAGCGGTGCCCAAGCATAATCGGCCATTAGTTTTCGCGAAATTTCCTGTAGAATACTTAGCCTGGCAGCCTCATCAAGCGTCTGATTAGCCTTATCGATCAGCGCATCAACTTCGTCCGTCTTATAATTATCCCCGCTGAAATCATTGGCAAACACATCACTGCCGTCAAGCACATCGGTTGAAGTACCAGTAAAGAATGTTTCTGCTTTGCCGCCAAATACCACGTCATCATAAGTGCTATCACCTTGAGGATCGGGTTTGAGCGTTATGCCAGCCTCTTTAAGCTGCCGCGCCAGCTCATCTGCTACTTCAGGCGAACCTGAGAAGAAGCTAAGGCTTAGCGTAACTCCATTTGGATAACCTGCTTCAGTTAAGAGCTGCTTAGCTTTGGCAATATCACGTTCTGGCCGAGTAATGGTTGAGTCATAGCCGGGGATCTCGCTTGGCAATACCTGACTGGCAATCGTACCGTCCGTATCGCGTACCTTCATGAGTGCCAGTGGATCGGTTGCTAAATAAACCGCTTGACGAACTTTGGGATTAAGAATTGGCGAGCCTGTGCGAAAGAAATTGAAACCAATGTGGTAAACCACCAAGCTATCAGCAGACAGAAGCGTTGAATTGGCATTCAAAATCGGCGTTAATTTAGCCCGTGAGAGGTTTGTTTCAGCAATGTTCAACTCACCTTTTTTGTAAGCGTCCAATACCGCATTCTCGTCATCATAATATTTAAATGTAACAGCGCGTGTCAGCGGACGTCCGCCATGATAATCATCAAAGGCCACCAAGTCAGTTTCTTTGTCAGTTGGGGTGGTATTCGGCTTCACCATATATGGTCCCGTGCCGTTAATTGGATCATTAACAGCTTTTGACTGCGAATCAAGAATAGACAAATACACTAAGTGGTTAAGCAAAATCGGGTCGGGCCCGTCAGTTGTAATCTTAACGGTATTAGCATCAACTACATCGACGCTCTTAATGGTCTCAGTATAGAGCTTGCCAAAATAGCCGTCTTTAAAGTTATCGAGACTATATTTGACGTCTTGAGCTGTCATGGTCCGGCCAGTGTGAAATTTAACATTTTGTTTAAGCTTAAACACCCAGGTTGAATTATCTGGATTACTCCAACTGTCCGCCAACAACGGGGTAATTTTTGTACCATCCGTAAAGCCAACCAGACCCTCAAAAATTTGCTGGTTTACCTCATAATCAGAACCGGTGCCTTCAACTGCAGGATAAAATTTATCGACTGCTCCCTGCATAGTACCCTCAGTGATAAGCGGAATTTCTTTTTTGACCTTAACAATCACAACCTTTGGTCGAGTCATGCGATAGGCCAAATAACCGCCTGCTCCGAGTAGTACTAATACAAAAATAACAATAAGTGCAATCTTGCCTTTGGAGCGATGTTTGGGCTCGGGGACAGGAGCTGGTTGTGTTGGCTGAGGTGGGGGTGGTGGCGGAGTTGTTGGTGGAGGTGGCGGCACGGCCTGAGGAGCTGTAGGAGGTTGAGGTGTATATTGTATCGGTGGCATAGGCTACCTTGTATAATGCTAGTGCTTATCATGGCAGTTTAGATGGCTTTTGTCAATCAATCGACCACAAAAGAAAGCCCCCGTTACTGGTGCGTAACGGGGGTATATGCTAGAGCCTCAGCTCAAGCGGAGTGATCACCGGCGTGGTGATTGTGGTGCCAGACAGGCCCGGTTTCGGCTTCAGTACCTGTTCTCAGTGCCTCCCACTCGCTGCGCAGGATCTCGGTCAGAATGTGATCGAGCCACTGGCCATCGCGGAAATACTCTTCCCTCATCCGGCCAACTTCGCGGTAGCCAGCTTTGGCCTGAGCCCTGGCACTACCCGTATTCCCCTCCAGATAGCCCGACTGGAGCTTACGAATCGGCAGCTGCGAGAAGGCAAAATCGCGCCTCAAAATCATCATCTCGCTCGCAATACCTCGCCCCCAGACCGACCGGTCCCCAATGATGGTACCGGTAATACCAAAGAGGTAATTCCAGTTGATGTTCTCCACGCTACTGAATCCAACCAACTTGCCCTCGTACTCCAGCGACCAAACGACACTGTGGTCGCTGTCTTCGTGGCTCTTGAGCCATTCGTGTTCGCGCTCGAGCGTCACCGGCCAGCGACGAGCCAAGTAGCGAGTGACTTCCATGTCGGAAAACCACTCAATGTAGACCCCGCAGTCTTCGGTGCGAGGTGGTCGCAATGTGACCTTTTCGCCTTCAATGACAGGTCCGAACATGACTACCCTTTCACTCTCGGGTTCACCTAACGGTTGTTAGGCGAGAAAAACCTCCGAAAATCTTCTTTTGTACTGAAAAAGCCTCCTTTCGGAGGCTCATCTCAACTAAAAACTAAATAAAATTAGGTTTGAATAAGATAAGCCTCATTTTGAGCACCAAAAACTCCCTGGCCGCGATCGGTCAGAGTGGTCATATGATTCAAAATGTAGCTAATTCTTTTCATAGCTCACTTATTTAACTATAAAACTTATGTTTTGTCAAATTAACCCATTTTTAAGTATCTAGTTCATCTTCGTCTATTTCACCATCATCAATAAGACTTTGTATTTTTTCTTTAATATCTTGTTGACCAACAGATCTACCGCTAGCCCACCCAATTAATAAAGCGATAATTAACGTCCACCAAGGAATCATAAATACATTCTACTACTTTATATTAATTATTAAATAATGAAACCTATCTCTATAAAATTTTGTTAGATTTTTACTCCTAGATATATAAATATAAAGAATGAAATTAAACTTATTAATAAAAAGCTACATTGCAAATACCACCAAAACTCTCCTGTATTTAAGAGTCCATCTTGCTTATTGACCCTATTGAAGATATCATTTTCATCTTTGCTTAACTGCTTACCTTTTTTATATTTTTCTAGAATATTAGCATAGCTGTGATTGTGTTTTTTATCTCTAACAAGTTGAGCAATACCACATAAAAATGAGCAGATACTAAATGCTATAGCTGATATATAATATAAAGAATTTTTGTTTAATGAATGAAAAATTTTATCATTTATAAAAATAATTGGAGATAAGGAAATTATGTAAATTGCACCTATATGCATTTGCCTTAAAGCATCATAATATGCAGAATTACCTTCTAAGCGATTGATCTTTATATTATCTCTAACTTCTTCTTGTTTTTTTACATCTAGATCTTTATACGTCGGTAACATTTTACTCTAGTTTTGATCACTATCATCGTCTTCAGGCTCTTTTTCAATTTCTACTGATGACGAGAGTTGCTTATCAACATCCATTTTAAAACTCCTTTTCCAAAAAACTCCCTTTCGGGAGTTTTAATTACATCTTGATTTCGATATCAACGCCAGATGGCATGGACAGGTTTGTCAGAGCGTCCACCGTCTTTGGTGTCGGATCTGAGATATCAATGAGGCGCTTATGAGTCCGCATCTCAAATTGCTCGCGAGCGTCTTTGAAAACATGTGGGCTTGAGAGTACTGTGTATTTGCTTTTTTCGGTTGGTAGCGGGATGGGCCCAGCTACGTTTGCCCCCGTCCGAATTGCAGTATCGATAATCTGCTTGGCAGACTGATCAATTACCTTATTGTCATACGCTTTGAGGCGTATGCGAATTCGGGGTTTTTCTGGTGTTTCGGATTGGGGCATGTAAGGTACTCTTTCGCGTTTTAGTTATGTGTTATTTGATGATCTTAGTAACGACACCGGCGCCGACTGTGCGTCCACCTTCACGAATGGCAAAGCGGAGGCCGTCATCCATGGCGATTGGGGCAATCAAGGTGACTTTCATCTGGATGGTATCACCTGGCATAACCATTTCGGTGCCTTCTGGCAAGACTACTTCACCCGTCACGTCAGTGGTACGGAAGTAAAACTGTGGTTTGTAACCCTTAAGGAAAGGAGTGTGGCGTCCGCCTTCCTCTTTCTTAAGAACGTAGACTTCAGCTTCGAATTCAGTATGAGGAGTAATACTGCCTGGTTTGGCCAAAACTTGACCGCGTTCGATGTCTTCGCGCTCAATACCACGAAGTAATACACCAACGTTGTCCCCTGCCTGACCTTGGTCGAGCAGTTTTTTGAACATTTCTACGCCAGTAACAACTGATTTCTTGGTTGGACGAATACCGACGATTTCGATTTCGTCGTTAACTTTGACGATACCGAGCTCAACACGACCGGTAGCAACAGTACCACGGCCTTTGATTGAGAAAACGTCTTCGACAGGCATAAGGAATGGTTTGTCGAGATCACGAACTGGTTCTGGAATTTTTTCGTCCATAGCTTTGACCAGCTCCATAATGGCGTCTTCAGCATCTTTGTCACCTTCGAGGGCTTTAAGAGCAGAGCCTTTGATGATTGGAGCGTCTTTGTCATAGTCATATTTCTCGAGTAGTTCACGGATTTCGACTTCGACAAGCTCGGCCAGCTCTGGGTCAGCCATATCCATTTTGTTCATGAATACGAGCACGTATGGTACACCAACTTGCTTGGCAAGCAGGATGTGTTCGCGAGTCTGAGGCATAGGGCCGTCAGCTGCAGAAACCACGAGGATAGCACCATCGATTTGAGCAGCACCAGTGATCATGTTTTTCACATAGTCAGCGTGTCCTGGCATATCGACATGAGCGTAGTGACGCTTTTCTGATTCGTACTCCTGGTGCGAGGTGGCAATAGTAATACCACGCTCTTTTTCTTCTGGAGCGTTATCGATTTGATCATAGTTAATTGGTTTGTTGATATCACTTGGCAAGCGCTTTGAAAGCACGTGTGTGATAGCCGCGGTTAGCGTTGTTTTACCGTGGTCGACGTGTCCCATCGTACCTACGTTAACATGCGGTTTGTCGCGTTTATAATCTGCCATTGTTTTCTAAAACTCCTGTTTACTCTTATGATAATTTCGTAATGAATACGAATAATTGCGCGAAATCGCGCTTTAGCCTCTCAATTATAGGTACAAATTAGCATTTTGTAAAGAGTTTTGTGTGTAAACAAAGAAAGAGACCCAAAAGTGTTAACTTTTAGGTCTTAGGTGTTGTCGGTTGGGAAAAGCTTGCTGAGAAATATGATCATTCCGCACATCATGATGAAGCTGACAATCATCAGCACCACCAAGACTGTTAGCATGACGGTCGTGATCCAGCTGTAACGCCACAAGTCATGCATGGCACTGGCTTCTAAATCTGGCTTGAGCCAGGCAAATCCGAGAAAAAATCGGAACAAGCAGACTGCGGGGTAAATCATGCACACCTGCAAGGTGCGTTTTGCTGCCCGTCGAAGAAACTGCAGCTCACTCTCAAATGGTTGCTCAGTCACTCTGAGCTCCCCCTCGAGGAGCTGGCAAACGACGATATCTTTCAATCGGCATTGCCATGTGCCACTGCAGTTGATATTGCTCGAGCTCGACATAAAACGGGATGCCGTGCTCACTGCAGAACTCAAGTCTGGCAATCACGTGAGCTTCCGGCGCTTCCCAGTTCATAATTTCGACCCTACCAAAGTGATAAAT
>CAZGCZ010000074.1:0-5349 GCA_964524615.1 uncultured Candidatus Saccharibacteria bacterium | reverse complement strand
AGCTACCACTTTTGAGTACACCTGAATAAACTCGAAAGAAAGCTAATTTACCAACAAAGGGATCGGCCGCGATTTTGAAAGCCAGTGCAGCAAACGGAGCATCGTCACTAACTTTAAGCGTGACTTCCTCGCCAGTTTTGATATCCGTAGCAACTGGAGCTGGAATATCATGAGGACTCGGCAAATAAGCATTCACTGCATCCAATAAAGGCTGAACACCTTTATTTTTAAGAGCTGAGCCGGTCAGGATTGGGAATAGTTTAGTGTCGATAACTGCCTGACGAAGGGCCGCTTTGAGTTCGTCTTCAGAAATTTCTTGTCCTTCCAAAAATTTTTCAATTAATGCGTCGTCCGTTTCAGCAATTGCCTCGATCATTTTGGCTCGATACTGCTCCACCTTTTCCTTCATATCTTCTGGAATTTCAGCTTCCTCACTGACTTTTCCAAGATCATCGGTGTAAATCAAAGCTTTTTGGGTAATAAGATCAATGATGCCTTTGAATTTGTCTTCAGCACCAATTGGTAGCTGGATTGGCACTGCTTGCTTGGTTAGTCGATCATGAATGCTTTGGACGTCTTTGTAAAAATCTGCACCAGTTCGGTCCATTTTGTTAATAAAACAAATGCGAGGTACACCATACTTGTCGGCTTGACGCCAAACAGTCTCAGACTGCGGCTCTACACCGGCCACTCCGTCAAAAACTGTAACTCCCCCATCAAGCACACGTAATGAGCGCTCCACCTCAACAGTAAAATCAACATGGCCTGGAGTATCGATAATATTAATGCGTTTGCCATCCCAAAAACAGGTAGTTGCAGCCGAGGTGATAGTAATACCACGCTCCCGCTCCTGCTCCATCCAGTCCATAGTAGCTTCACCTTCGTGAACTTCACCAATCTTGTGCGATTTTCCAGTATAGAAAAGAATTCGCTCAGTAACTGTAGTTTTGCCAGCGTCGATGTGGGCAATAATGCCAATATTTCGTGTGTTTTCGATTGAGTATTCTCTAGCCATAGCCTTATTGTAACAAAAATAAAAAACGCCTGGTTTTTTGCGTTAGTTATATTTTACTATAAGTAGTGCCGAACATCAAGACTTTATATTGCTTTTTGGCTACGATTATTGTAATATACAAACCTGTCTTAAGCTTTCTCTTACTTAAGGGGTGAATTATGAGAGATCGCGGGAGTGGTGGCAAGTACCGACGCAACGGGATCAAAACCAAGACGCCAATGGTGGCAGGGTTGGAAGATTTTTTGCAGGGATTGAGCGATTGGGCTGAAGTTCAGGCAGTGAATCCTGGCAGAATCTGTGCCCGTGGGCGTAATCGGGGCAAGGGTCTTCGTTTCAGCATTCTGGAGAGCCTTAGTAACGGCATTCGCTGTAAGGCTATTTCGGGTCCGGAACGTCAAGAGTTTCACATCACTAGTTCTCAACCAGAAGAATTGACCAAGAAACTGAAGCAACTGCCTCAGTTTAGCTAATTGTAACTATTTAGCCTTCGAGCAATCGAGGGCTTTTTTTCTTAACCACAATCTTTTTTTATTTAATTGACAAAAGCATAATATTAAAGCATAATTTGCCCATATTTGGCTCAGGCCAGAATGAACCTTCGTATCACAGTCTGTGGGGGTTAAGGTGTTTAAAAAGATTGACGTACTTTTGGCTCAGCTGTGCCACCATGTCTTACGGTGGCTATGTAGGGTTACAGGCAAGGATAGTTCAACAATCGCTACGATTAGTTCGATTGTTGGTTACATACTCGGAATCTTACTGGGATTCATCACTGTTATCAGGGATTCCAATTGGTTTTCCCGAATTTTTGATCTGATTTGCATAGCTGGCTTTATGATCTATGGCCTATCAATAGTAATCTTTGTCCACAATATGTCTCAAACCAACCTCAAAGGACGAGGGAACTCGACTCTACTTCCCTATTTCCCCCCAATACTAAGACTTATTCGAGTAATTTTTTTTGTTTGGGCTATTCTTTCCATAATCAGCGGTGTTATTTATGCTCTCGCTGGGGGTATAAATATCTACGATTTTGTGACTGATATCCATCTCCTAACATTTGGCGCAGCCCTCTACTTCGCAGAAAATGACATTGACGGTGGAGAGAGCGTTTGGCAACGTACAAAAAATCATCTCAAAGACTTCGCAACCAGCTTGCGTCTTCGTCCTGGCTTGCAGGGAGCCTAACCAACCACTTACGAAAGTAGGTGGTTTTTTTCTTAACAAAAAATCGCCCTGTTTGGGAGCGATTTTCTTTGATATTTATTACTAGTTTAGAATCGAGCGAAGTGAGCAAAGGCCTTATTAGCCTCAGCAGCCGCGTGCGTATCCTGGCGCTTTTTGATAGCATCACCAGTATTGTTGTAAGCATCTACAAACTCGGCAGCCAACAAGTGATCAAAGCTTTTGCCACTTTTGTTTTGGGCAGCAGTTATAATCCAGCCCATAGCGAGGTGAGATTTTCGATCACCGCGAACCTCAATTGGCACTTGGTAGTTAGCGCCACCAACACGTTTTGATTTGACTTCGAGTTGAGGACTGACGTTTTTGATAGCTGTTTCAAAAACTTCGAGCGGTTCTTTATTAAGTTTTTTGCCAGCTTCATCCATTGCACTGTAAACCAACCGTTCTGCCAGGCGCTTTTTGCCACTTTGCATAACCTTGTTAATCATTCGAGATACAAGCACATTCTGATAAAGAATATCTGGCTCGATGGTACGTTTTAACGATTTAGTAGTGTGTCGGGACATTATTATTCTTTCTTATCACTCTTTTTGGTGCCGTATTTACTGCGACCTTGTTTGCGGTCAGCTGTACCGGCAGTATCGAGAGTACCTCGTACAATGTGATAACGAACACCAGGAAGATCCGGCACACGACCTCCGCGCAGGAGCACAACTGAGTGTTCCTGCAGATTGTGACCAATACCAGGGATGTACGCAGTTACTTCCATACCGTTCGTTAAGCGGACACGAGCAACTTTACGCAAAGCTGAGTTAGGTTTTCTTGGTGTTTGAGTAAATACCTTAACGCAAACTCCACGTTTAAATGGCGAAGGCGCAGAGGTATTTTTGACCTTTAGGGCATTGAAGTTATGTCCTAGGGCTGGAGCTTTTGATTTACTGCTAGCCTTGCGACGGGGGTGTTTGATTAACTGGTTTATTGTTGGCATAACTTTGCTACTTTAACAGATTATTGTTATTTTTTCAAGTTATCATCGTCGTCACGGAAACCAGTACCAACTGGTATTAAACGACCTATGATAACGTTTTCTTTAAGCCCTCTAAGCTTATCAGCCCGACCACGCATAGCAGCGCCAATCAAGACACGAGTTGTTTCCTGGAAACTGGCGGCTGATAGCCAACTATCTGAACTTGTTGAAATCTTTGTAATGGAGAGGAGTAATTGTTCGTAGGTTGCGGCTTTGCCACCTTTGGCTTTGGCCTGCTCGTTTTCATCATGGAGAGCCATTTGACTAACAATATCACCTGATACAAAACTAGTGTCATTTGGTTCAGCAATTCGAAGTCGTGAGAACATTTGCCGCACGATTATCTCAATGTGTTTTGCTGCCAAAGTTTGACCTTGTGACAAATAGATAGCTTGCACTTCATCGACGATATAACGCTCAACAGCTTCACGGCCGATTAAGCGTAGCATGTCCTGCAAGTTGACTGATCCTTCTGTCAAACGATCACCGCGAGTAACGAGTTGTCCGTGCTTAACCTCGATGCTTTGATGTGGCCCAATAGTGTATTCAATGGCTCCAGTACCTTCGTGGGTGAGCTCAATCTTTGTGCGACTGACTTTAACAGTACCAGCTGCAGGACTCTTGAGGGTTTTGCGCCCTTCGGTAGCTTCAGCCAGAATTTGACCTTTGCTGACCTGAGCACCCGTTTTCACTACTGGCTTGAAATTAGTTAGATCAAGTTCAGTAATCTTCATATCAGATGGTAAAACACGCAGCACAGTGCGGTTGTCTTCTTCTACGAGCTGCACAACACCATCGGTATCGGCCAGAATAGCTTCACCTTTAGGACTGCGAGCTTCAAAAATTTCCTCAACACGTGGCAGACCTTGGGTAATATCTTCAGCGGCAGCGACACCACCAGCGTGGAAGGTTTTCATAGTTAACTGTGTGCCTGGCTCACCAATACTTTGTGCGGCAATAATCCCGACAGCTTCACCCATTTCGATAAGGCCGCCTTTTGCAAGATCCTCACCGTAACAAGCCTGGCAAACACCCCATGTACTTTTACATGACAGTGTTGAGCGAATGCGGACTTCGTCAATACCAGAGTCAACAATTTGCTTAGCAACTTCGGCCGAAATTAGCTCGCCTTTTTTAGCGAGAACTGCCTTACCTTTTGGTGCAGTAATTGCTGTGGCAGCGACACGACCAACAATCCAGGAAGCAAAGGTATCTTCGCCAACAGCTTCGGCTTCGCGGCGGGTTAAGACATAGCCTTCTTTGTCACCACAGTCCTTTTGGGTAATAACAATATCTTGAGCAACATCAACCAGGCGGCGAGTCAAATAACCCGATTCAGCTGTTTTTAGTGCTGTATCAGTCAAACCTTTACGAGCACCGTGAGTACTAATAAAGTATTCGAGCACTGACAAACCTTCTTTATAGTTGGACCGCACGGGCAGCTCAATAGTTCGTCCCGCAGCGTTTAGCATCAAGCCTTTCATACCGGCCATCTGATTAGCTTGTCCAATTTTTACACGAGCTCCAGAGTTAATGTCGATTGCTAAAGTCGAAAGTTCAGGATCAAGATGCTCTTCCATGACATGTTCAATATTTTCAGTCGCTTCACTCCAAGCTTCGATAGTTTTATCACGTCGTTCCACTTCAGTGATTAAACCTTGCTGATACTGTCCGGCATATTGGAGTGATCGATTTTCTGCTTCGTCAATAATTTGCTTGCGTTCTGGTGGTTCTACTAAATCATCAATCCCAATTGAGATACCGGATTGTGTAGCATAACGGAAACCAAGCTGTTTGATATCGTCAGCCAGTCGAACTGTCTCTTCTTTACCTCGAGTAGCGAACACTTCTGCCATAACTTTTTTGAGCGTATTCATAGTGAAGGCTTCGTTGCGGAATGGCATATCAGCCGGAAGAACTTCATTGAATATAATTCGTCCTGCGGTCGTTTCAATTAATTCCCCCTCAATGCGAACCTTGATTTTGGCCTGAACGTTAATCAGGTGCATACGATAGGCGTATTCTGCTTCATCCACAGAACTAAAAGCTTTGCCTTCGCCTTTCATTCCATCACGAGCCCAGGTTAGGTAATAGCAGCCTAACACCATTTCCTGTCTTGGGA
>CAZGCZ010000073.1:0-8772 GCA_964524615.1 uncultured Candidatus Saccharibacteria bacterium | reverse complement strand
ATAGCCGAATTTCCCCGCCAGACTCTAGAAGCACTCCGTCAGCCGCTTGAAGATGGTTGCGTCCATGTTGCAAGAGCAAATAGCTATTATAAATTCCCCTCTCGATTTCTGTTAATAGGCACGCAAAATCCATGCCCTTGTGGTTATGCTGGTTCATCAACTCGTAATTGCATCTGCAGTTTGGCCCAAATACAGCGTTACAAAAATAAACTATCCGGCCCGCTGCTTGATAGAATCGATTTACATATTCAAGTTGCCGCCCCGACAAATAAGGATTTATTAACAAAGCAGATTAAACTTACTGCTGAGGATATGCAATCAGGGATAAAAACCGCAAGAAAATATCAGCAAAAGCGCTATAACAATTATTATCTAAACGCCCAGATGTCTAATAAGCAAGTTGAGCAGTACTGCATTCTATCCAAAGAGATTAAGCTAATTGCTAACCAGGCCATTGAAAACCTAAAACTTTCAGCGAGAAGCTTTTATAGGGTACTGAAAGTGGCTAGAACAATTGCTGACATTGATCAGTCAGATAATATTCAGATAAATCATATAACCGAAGCTTTGCAATATCGATCGATTACTTAATTACTTAAATTAAATGCGAATCCAATTATAAATTGATGCGCCCAGGCCAGTATGTTCAAATACCAGCCACAGTACTAAAAGTCCAGCTACAATCCCACCCCCAATGAATGCCGTAATTCGGGCATCGTGCTTCATATAGGTAAGTTTTTCTGTAAAATGATAATTTTCACCCGCTTGAGCAGGCCGCTCAACTTCTTTCGTTTGCTTAGACTGTTTTACCAGCTTTTGCTGTGCTGTAATCGTTGC
The DNA here is from genome assembly GCA_964524615.1 of uncultured Candidatus Saccharibacteria bacterium. GTDB lineage: Bacteria > Patescibacteriota > Saccharimonadia > CAILAD01 > JBBSBN01 > CAZGCZ01. The sequence continues at coordinate 7,935 of CAZGCZ010000073.1, read as the reverse complement.
TTGTTTACTATTAGGAGAATTTGCCTGAGCGGTTTCTTGATTCTGTACAAAATGATGTCTACGTTGCTGCTTCTTCTTTTTCTTAGATTTTTTTGACATAACATTCTCCTTTGAATTCATTATAAAGCTGGCTTGGTTGCCAAGCAAATAGCGACCACCCTATAATGAAACAGAGGTATTATGAATACTACTATTTTGTCAGTTGTGTGTTTGGGGCTTATTATCGCGGTAGCGGTATTGGGTTGGCAGCTGTGGCGAACTCGCCAAGCCTATAAAGTTTTTTTTGATACAAGTCAGCCAGGTAATCTGCAGAAACGTCTTAATGATTACGCAAAATCGGTTGACGAAGCATTAAATAAACTCGATCAACTAGCAACTTTTAGTGCTAACTTACACAAAAAAAGCCTCGAAGCTGTTAGCAAGATTGGCTTAGTACGTTTTAACCCTTTTGATGATACTGGAGGAGATCAAAGTTTTTGTTTAGCTCTATTAAACAACCACAACACCGGTTTAGTAATATCAAGCATTCATGCCCGAACTGGTACTCGCTTTTATGCCAAACAAATCAATGACGGCAAACCATCTCACCCCCTATCAGAAGAGGAACGACGAGCTTACGACCAAGCAATTGGAGCTCAAAAGAAATAATGATCCCCCTTTTGGGAAATTTTAAGAGAAAAGAAATTGTCTCGCATTTGGTCGCTGAGTATTATTTAGGCCCAACTATAACAGCACGAGGCAAGATAGAGACCGAACATGATATTTACATCGACTGTAATTACACTGGTGAAATTCACACTGAAGGTTTGGTAGAGATAGACGCCAATGCTCGCGTGAAGGCTAATATTAAGTGCCGGGCAATTACAATTGCTGGAAAACTAGAAGGTAAAGTTATTGCTGCCCAACATATTACCGCCCAGGCTAACGCGGATATCAAGGGACATTTGGAAGCACCGGTAGTTGAAGTAGCTCAAGGTGCAATATTGAATGCAAATGTATTAACAGACCCTAAGAAAGGATTGTAGGTTTGTACGCCTATTTCATCAATTCTAATAGTTTAGCTGCACCTGCAGATAGCAAACTTAATGCTATAAAACAGCGTTTAGCTCATAATAAAATCAGCGGCGAATTTTATTTGTACCATGATAACGCAGAATTAGTGGATTATGTTGATAAAAATACATCAATCGGAGCAAAAAATTTTGTTGCTATAGGTGATGACCAAGATTTTATGTTGTTATTAAATGCCAAACTAGATATCTCTGACATTACATTTGGCTTTATTCCCACAATTCAAAAAAGTCATTTAGCCCAACTACTAGGGATTGAGAATGATCGCCAAGTCTATAGCGTTCTAGCAAAACGCAAGGTGGTAGCAATTAACATGCTAAGTGTTGGCGACAAAAAAATAGTTACTCAGCTTGAGTTAAGTTTGGAGCAAAATACTTTAATAGAAATTATTGGTGATAGAATTCTGCAATTGCAGATGCAAGCTAATCGATTGGTGATCCGAAATAATTTATTGGATGAACATGCTACAAAAAATATTGTTTTGGACGCTTATGCCAAAACAGAATCATCCAAAATAGATAAGAGCTCAACTATTAGGTTACCTCATGCTGTCAAAAATCCCATTAGCTCCGAGCCTTCTATCCTCCACTTACAAGCTAATAGTTTGCAAATAAAATCTGAACTACCATTACAAAATGTTATTCTTCAAAAAGAGTCTAGGGTTTTCTTAATTCAAAAGGCCACTTCTCCGGCAAATATTATTACAAGTAAGCACAGCGAGGTTTAATAAGTCTTGATGAGTACAAGTATTTATGCTAGAATAACCACCAGGTTTTAGGAGAAATCACATTACAAAACATATTCGTCTGAATGAGGAGATTACTGCTACTCAAGTACGATTAATCGACGCCGATTCTAATCAAGTAGGAATCGTTCCCCTCTCTGACGCTCTAGCTCAAGCTCGTGCCGCAGATTTAGATCTTGCCGAGATATCACCCAATACAAATCCTCCCGTAGCAAAAATTCTAGATTGGGGTAAATATCGTTACGAGCAAACCAAAATCATGCAGAAAAGCAAAAGTCGCCAAAAGCAGGTTGAGGTAAAGCAAATCAGATTAGGGCTCAAGACAGACACGCATGATGTAATGGTAAAAATTCACGCAGCCGAACGGTTTTTAAAGGCCGGTCACAAAGTAAAGGTCAATGTCCGCTTCAAAGGACGTGAAATAACTCATCCTGAACTAGGTCAAAACGTTATTAATAAATTTTATGAGCAATTAGCAGATGTCGCAGAGCGCGAATCTCAGCCTACCATGAATGGCAGAGAGCTCTCGATGATACTAACAAGGAAAAAAGATGCCAAAAATTAAAACAAGAAAATCAGCTGCCAAAAGAGTCAAAATTACCGCAAAAGGTCATGTGACTCATCTTCGTGCATCGCGCGCTCATAAGCTAACGAAAAAGTCTGCGACTCGTAAACGAGCTTATACTCTTGATCACCGTGCTTCAGCGACCGATGAAAAGAATCTCAAAAAAATGTTGGGAGGATCATAGTAATGAGAGTAAAACGAAGTGTTACAGCAAGGGCTCGCCATAAAAAAGTATTGAAAATGACTCGAGGTATGGAGGGTACTCGACGCAGTTCTTATCGCAAAGCCAATGAGGCTGTCATAAAAGCCCTATCTTATCAGTATCGAGATCGCAGAAATATCAAACGAGACATGCGAAGCCTCTGGATTCAACGCATTAACGCAGGTGCTAGACAACACAATATGTCTTATTCTGAACTCATTAATGGCCTTAAGAAGGCTAACATAGACCTAAACCGACAAATATTGGCTGAGCTTGCTGTTAACCAGCCAAAAGCATTTGCTGAAATAGTCAAAGCAGCTCAAAAATAACTATAATTTAGCTTTATTGTGATAAGCAGCCAATGACTGCTCAACAATATTAAGTAGTTCATTTTTAAAACGAGTTTGCGAGAATTTTTCTGCTTGGGCCATAATAGCTTCGTTGTTAAAGCTCATATTTTTAATACGTTGAACTGCTTCACAAAGTGCCTGTGGCGTCTGTTTATCAAAAAATACTCCCGTTTGACCTTCTACCACCGTTTCGGTTGCACCACCCTTCTTATATGCTATGACGGGCTTACCAGCAGCCATAGCTTCCACTACGGTAATACCAAAATCTTCCTCTGTTGGGAATACAAAGGCTCGACAGTCTTGCACTCTTTTCACAACTGTTTGATCATCTGCCCAACCTAGGAACTCAACATTAGGCCCTGCTATTGCTTCCAATTTTTTACGCTCAGAACCATCTCCGATCACGACTAATTTATCATTGTGCTTATTAAATGCCTCGACTGCCAAACGGACGTTTTTATACGGCACTAAACGAGATACGAGTAAGAAATAATCGCCATCTTGAGATTTTTTGGGTTGAGCAAATCTTGCAGTCTGGACAGGAGGATATAGCACAAGGCTATCGCGTTGATAATATTTATGAACTCGTTCTGCAACAGTTTGTGAGTTTGACATCACCACGTCTGGCCGTTGAGCTGCGGCAAAATCCCAATATTTTAACGAATCAATCCAACGGGGTAAAACCAGCCTGACGACAGGATTTAACAAACCAAAACCAGGTTTTGCCAAATAGCCTTCATAATCTACCCAATAATATCGGGTGGGCGTATGGATGTAGCCAATATGCAGCGTCTTAGGAGAAGTTAAAACTCCTTTTGCTTCACCTGTAGAGGTTGAAATAACAAGATCATAATCACTAAAATCAAAGCTTTCAAACGCAATTTGGCGCAAGCGGGAATAGAACTGATGGCGCGTTTTAGCCATTGGCCAACCCTGCAAAAATGAGGTTTTCACTGGAACATCATGAAATTCCGGTAATTTTTCTTTGTTATACACGCTTGTATAGATGTCGGCTTGGGGAAAGGTCTCTCGAATTGCCAAAATAGTTCGTTCTGCCCCACCTAAATTTGTCAGCCAATCATGAACGATAGCAACTTTTAAAGATTTAGTATCCATTACTGCCTTTAATAATTAGGAGGCCTGTTTTTATCAATATAATAATATCAAGTACAATACTCCAATGCTCGACATAATAAAGTTCTAGTTTGATTCTTTCTTCATAAGAAATATCATTGCGCCCTGAAACCTGCCATAAACCTGTTATACCTGGTTTTATAGCAAGTAGTTGAGCGGAGCGTTTACCATATTTACTCAGTTCGCTCTCGATAATCGGTCGCGGCCCGACTAGACTTAAATCGCCATTAAAGACATTAATAAGTTGAGGTAGCTCATCTAAACTAGTTCGTCTTAAAAATTTTCCAAACGGATGAACCCGAATATCATTTTTAAGCTTATATTCTTTCTTAAATTCATCCAACAATTCTTCATTACCAAGTTCTTTTAGGATTGTTTCTGCAGACTTGCCAGAATATTTACCTCCGTCAGAATATTTTAAATACATTGTACGAAACTTTACTATATCTATCTCTTTACCAGCTTTACCTATTCTGCGATGTCGATAAAAAGCAGGGCCAGGATCGATAATTTTTATTATTATGGTGATTAACAAAAATAAAGGGGACAAAATTATTAATCCTATTGCGCTAATGAATAAATCACATATTCGTTTTACAATTCTACCCCATCCTTCTAGTGGCGTCTGCACAAGTTCAACAATTGGAATTTTTTGAATTGTGCTAGTAGTAATGTTTGTTTTGTATATGCCTGCTAGACTAGGTACAAACTTATAAGCAATATGGTGTTGGTCAGAAAAGGCTATGATTTCTATGAGATTACTATCTGATAAGGTCTGATCAACTTGAATAATATCATCAAGATTATGATCTTTGTTGATATGCTGTATTTCGGTTATATCCCAATTTGATATAGCTTTTATTGTATTATTAACAACATTATACCCACTTTTTTTATCTGACAGTAGGTTGATTAGTTCTTCAGATTGCTTGTTATTACCAATTATCAAAACGTTGTGTACGCCAATGTTATACCTAAAAAGATATCGTTGGATACTTCTTAAAATACTTCGGGCTACCAGTATCAAGATAAATGAAAACAAAAAGCCGTAAATTGGAATACTTTTAGAAGGAAAGATTGGGTCTTTGCTGAAAAAGTCCAAAATTATCAAAACCATAACGCCACTTGCTGTTGCCACGAGAACTTTTGCAGCTTCAGTAAAGCGTCGTCGAGTACTACTTAAATTGTAAAGGCCATTTAAAGCAAATATAATAATCCAAATTGGCAAAAGGATGGCGATAAGGGCTAAGAAATGCGTACCAGAAGTAAAATGCGCCACTGGTTTGCTCTCAATCTTAACACGAACAATGTAGGCTAGCGCAAAACCAGCAATCATCATCATGAAATCGATTGGTACTAACAAGAAGCTAAAGAATAATTCGCTGCGTTTTTTCATAGTTGTATCTTTCTTAATTGTACAGCGGGCAAGCTCACACGCAAAATGTCCGGTACTGCACCGGACATCTTGTGGTCTGACAAGCATACTATAAGCCGAATTCTGTATTTAAAGGTAATCCTTTAAACGACAACTATCTCTCTCTATCCAGTATGGACGCGGTAAAATCATATTATGATTTTACTCATGCGACATATCCTATTTTTGAAACGAGTAGCTTCTCCGAATAACTCGGAAGGATCCATTAGTCTTGCAGCAGATGGGGTTTACCGCACGCTAGCGTCACCGTTAGCGTCTGTGCGCTTTTACCGCACTCTTTTCACCCTTACCCGAAAAATCGGGCGGTATTGTCTCTGTGGCACTTTCCCTGAGGTCTCCCTCGGTTGCCGTTAGCAACCATCCTACTCTGTGCTGTTCGGACTTTCCTCTTGGCTTATTTTGAACCAAGCAGTTGCCCGTATACTTTGCCAGACCAGCGCATTATACATTATTTGTAGCTATTTTTCTAGGTTATTTTCATGCTTGTCTAAAGCAATATTCACCTGCTCATCAGCTCTGGCATTGTACTCTCTTCTAATATGAGTAAAACTGGTCTTTTTTGTACTTTTCCAAGCCATAATCTGCTCATAAAGCGGCCTAAGATCAGCATTTTTAACTTTGTACTGCCCATTAAGCTGTTTTACTACAAGCTCACTGTCCAGATAAAACTCATAATGATCAGCCGGATAATTAGATAGTTGATCAATAGCCAACAATACCGCTGAATATTCTGCAAAGTTATTGGTCTTCTCGCCCAAAAAACTATTCATCGAAGCAATAACATTATCATCTGAATCACAAATAACTACGCCAGCAGCAGCTGGCCCTGGGTTCCCACGCGACCCCCCATCGCAATATATTTTTAGCATTTTCATACTCGCACCGCCAAAACACGTAAAGCGTTTAAAATCACACTTATATCAATAATCTCTTGCAAGATAGCTCCTTTCACGGGTGGGATCAAGCCAAAAGCTGCCGATATCATAGCTAGCACACTCAGTCCCATGCCCCACCAAATACTTTGTTTAGCAATATGAATACTCTTTTTACTAATGACGAAGTAATCTGCCACTTTACTCAGTTTATCATTAGCAATAACTACTCCTGCGGTTTCGCTTGATATTGCACTGCCATGCTGCCCCAGAGCAACCGCCACATCAGCGCTAGCCAAGCTTGGCGCGTCATTAGTACCATCACCAACCATGGCCACGTGATGCCCTGTTTGCTTGAGATTTTGAATGATATTAAGTTTTTGATCTGGAAGCAAATCTCCTTGAAATTGAGTAATCCCCAGTTGATGTGCAATTGGCTTTACTCGAACCTCTTCATCTCCGCTCAATATTATTCTCTGGTTAATACCAAGGGTCTGGAGTCGATTAAGGATGCTTCGAGCATTCCCTTTCAGCGGATCAGCAAACAGTAATAGACCAATTAACTTTCCTTGATATCCAACCATCGCCATAATCTCAGCGCCTGATTCATACTTTAACAATAATTCTTTGTCAGAGTCATCATTGTTAAGATGACTGTTTAAAAAACTTGAGCTGCCAATAATAACTTCGCTTCCTTCTACCCTACCAGTGACACCCTTGCCATCATTTACGGAAACATTATGAGCGTCTGGCCAATTTATTTTTTGTCTGCGAGCTGCCTCTATTACTGCCCGCGCTAAGACGTGTGAAGAATGGTATTCAACTGCTGACGCAAGGGTTAAAATTTTCTTTTTACTAAACTTTGCTAGTGGGATTACTCGCATTAATTCTGGCTTGCCTTCAGTTAACGTACCCGTTTTATCAAATACTACAGTATCAATATTAGCCCCGGACTCGAGTGCAGCCCCTTCTTTAATAATAATCCCACGCCTCGCCGCGCGACCTATCCCAGAAATGATAGCAACTGGCGTAGCAATTAAGAGCGGGCATGGTGTGGCAACGACCAATACAGCATAAGTAACTTCACTATTATGAGTGAATATCCACGTTAATGTTGTAAAAATTAGAACAAATGGAGTAAACCAAGCCCCATACTTCTCCGCTAGGCGATGTAAGGGTGCTTTTTTAGCCTGGGCTGCTTTAACAAGCTCAACGATTTTATAAAAAGTACTGGACTGAGCAATTTTATTAGCTTGTATCTCGACTGTTGAGCCAATATTTACAATACCACTCAAAACCAGATCTCCAGTGTGGTGGTCCTGCGGGATAGGTTCTCCAGTTAAACTAGCTTCATCAAAAGTTGATCTGCCATTAGTAATTTCCCCATCTACTGGCACCGTTTCACCATCGCGAACAACTACAATGTCTCCAATTCGTACTTGTGTCGCAGGAATTTCTACAATCTTATGACCCTTTTTTAGGTTTGCAGTTGTTGGGGTTGCGTTAATTAGTCGGCGTAAGGATCGGGCGGCGCGTTCATGAGCAAAATCTTCAAGCATAT
>CAZGCZ010000072.1:0-4306 GCA_964524615.1 uncultured Candidatus Saccharibacteria bacterium | reverse complement strand
TAATTCACTGATATTAAGTTGTAATGCTTCGATTGCCCTTAAGTAGGCGAGCTGTAGAGCTGAGCTCAAACCAAGTTCATCTATTTCAACAGCACTGACCCAACCAAGCGACCAATCAAGAGCAAATTGTTTAATGAGAGCTGAACAAGTTGCACGAGCATTCGCACTCATCATTTTTGAATCACAGACTGGCGTATCAAAACTTGAGCCCAATATCACGCAGCCAACGACAAGCGGCCCAGCCAGCGCACCTCGTCCAACTTCATCAGCACCAGCAATTAAAAGTTGTCCGCTCGTTCGTAAGCTATTTTCGAATTCGGTTGTTGCCCACACACGTGTCATAACTTGATTATAAAAGAAAAAGACCTAGATTGCTCTAGATCTATGAGCGACGTTCTTGTACGTCGCAGTCTGGCCAGTCGCAGACATATATTTTCCAGCCTCCTTCTGTGCCGGCAAAAATCATGTCTGGTTCGTGCACTCCACCATAGCCGACCTTTGGTATGTGCCTGCCGGTTTCAGAGACACTCCACCACTGATCAGACATATTAACCCTCTCCTGGTGGTTGCATTCTTTGCTCTACCCACTCGGGCGAGAGATATGATGCAAATCCTGCCTGGCAGTTGTTGAAGTCATCGCGCCTCACAATAACTGAGGCAGCAATGGCGTTATTGACAATAAGAAGAACAGCGTATTGCTCTTCTCCAGGGAAAAGTGTGACCTTTTCTTGGATCCAACTACCTTGGTCTTGATCCGATCTTCGTAACAAGTAATACTCTTGGCGGCAAAAAACTGGCGCAGAATCTCTATCAAATCCGAGCCAGTCGAGAACTGAATCGAAGAAACGTCCTGTTATATCTAAGATTATGCTATCGTAGCCTGTAATGTGCGATATTGCCGCAGGGACTTCGGGTAAGTTATCCCACTCGAACAAACTCACGCCGCCCTCAAGAGCTTTGCCGATTCTTCCGGCTTGAACCAAGTGGTATCAACGGAGTCTTCGTGATTCCGATGCTTTACCCCAATCCAGTCTCTGTCCTGAACAAGCTCAACAATTCTGATTTCAAACCAGAGCCCGGAAAGATCTTCATGCAACATCCAGCCTGGTACTTCGAGTACATCTCCAACCTGAAAGTCTGTGGCCTTTTTTTGTGTCATTAGCCTTCCCTATTTGCTGGCGCTATATTCGTCGGCGATATCCACGATTTGAGCGCGTTCAGCATCAGTAATCGGCCGCACGCTGCCGTCAGCCTCAATGACGTCTTTGCCGATTTTCACTGGCACCCAATTATTGTCATAAGCCACACCTGCTTGCTGAATGGGAAGCCATGAGGAATTGCCATTGACAATCATGTGATACAGCGGCTTACGATCTGGCAATGTGAGTTGAGCGTGCATGTCCCAACTTGGGCCGCGTTCTTCAGGATCTTTACTCCAATACTCGCTACAACCGTCCTCACCGAGAGCCGGTACCTCTGGCTTGAGCGATGGATAGAGAGAGATCTCTGTACCATCTTCGAGTTTGAGCACCAACTTGCAGCGAACTGGTGATGTGGAGAAGCTGCCAAGCACTCTCATCACGTCGTCGTTATCACCGCCGCCTTGTGCCCAGATTTCAGACGACGCAGCATTCCTGCGGCTTGGATGACCCTCATCACGCATTCGATAAGCGATCGTAGTCATGACTTTGGTCACGGTTCCTCCGAATTGTCGAGGGGCGCTAGCCGCCCACTAGTTACGAGTATTATAGCAAATCAGATAGTAAAAAGACCTAGATAAATCTAAGTCTTACTGTTCTTCGATGATGAATTTCACCAAGGAGTGCGGGTCTTCATGCCAAAAGAGCAAATTGAGCGCGCTCCAGCCCCCTATTCCCCCCATGTCTGGCATACGTGGGACCAACACCTCAGCAACAACGTTGCTACCACCATGTCGGGGGAGCTCGGAAGGGATGTTGGAGCGGAAGAATGCAACAAGCTCCGGAGCAGACGGTGGTGACGGGAAAGGATGAAAGTCACGACTTTCCGATTCACTAGCGAGCATGATGATGCCCAACTCGCCAGCGGACCAGCGCACCGGCTGACCCTTAAGATCAACTGCCAGACTGAAAGCCAACTCCAATTCTTGCTGGTTACGAACTTCGATCTTGAGCCAATGCTGTGTCAACTCGGCAACTGCTTGGGTATCCATGATTGCAACCATGACAGGCTCCTTGTGTCTTGAGATCGATAATTACATTATAGTTTTTTTGCCTAGGATAAACCAAGCACAACAAAAAAGACTCTTGTGTTGAGCCTTCTTCATAACGCCTATTTTATTGTTTATCTTGGTCGCGAGTAGTTTTGTCTTCGGCCCGATCAATGCCTTCTTGAGTTTCTTCAGCGGCAATTTGGGCATCATCTTCAATTGCTCCACCGCTGGTAGCAACTTCATCCGCATCGTTTGCTGGATCGGCTTGACTAGCCTCTTTGTCTTCTTCTTTTGCTAAATCTTCGGTTGATTCCACTATTTCAACAGAATCAATCGCGTCGCTATCTTTGTCGCCAGTATTATCTTCAAGAATATCGGCTGCGTCGGTTTTAGCTGTTTCTGAGTCACTTGGCTTATCACTGGCTTTGGCGTCTTGAGCTTTGGCAGCGTCCTCATCAATCTGAGCTTGCGTGCGATCATCTGAAGCATTGGTGGCTTCTTTATCGAAGCCTAATTCGGCCAAACGAGCTGATTTGCCACGACGTTCGCGCAAATAAGTAAGGTAAGCTCGACGTACTTTGGTTCGTTTCACCACTTCAATTTTAGTGACATTAGGCGAATGCAGTAACCAGCTTTTTTCTACTCCAATGCCAGAAGAGATTTTGCGCACCACAACTCGAGCTGACAAAGAATTTGGACGGCTCATACGAATAACAACGCCTTCGAATACTTGAATACGCTTTTTGCTACCTTCTCGAATAGCTTGATGAATCCTAACAGTATCACCAGGACGAATCTGTGGAAGCTTTGCCTTACGATGAGGCGCTTCGATTTTGGTTAAAAGCTCTTGCATAACTGGCTAATCCTATCATAAAAAGGTTTTTTCTTCAAGACTCTTTTGAGGGCGTTGGAGTACTAGCACTTAAGCGAACCGCTTCTTCGCCTACCAGATTATTCAGCACCTGCTGTAACGATTCAGTAATCTTAACCTCAAACGGCAGTTTTATCATCTTTTTCTTGCCATTTCCAACCACCATATACACAGCACTTTTGCCATGATTTTTCTCAAGTGCATGCTTAATTGCTACTAATCGAGCACTATCTGGTAATTGTTCAAAAGAAAGTACCACACTATGTTCTTCACCAAATATTTCCCGAGGTTTCGGGGGTTCTTTATAACGAGCGGCTTTGGCTAGGTCTATAACGGCGGCTTTATCTACCATGACTTTTACTTCTTCGCTGGCTGCACCATTTCTTCCGCGAGCACTGAGCTTGCCACGAACTTCAATAATCTTATCTGATTCCCAAAGATCAGTGTTTTGGTCATAGGCACGTGGGAAAACCACAAGCTCAATGGCCCCTTGTTTGTTTTCTAACTGAGCAAAGGCCATATTTTGACCATTGCGAGTGGTAATCTTACGAATGGTCGTTATCATACCAGCAATGTGCACTGATTTACCTTCATCCGCAACATCAAGACTCCGCAAATCGGCGGTCTTGTGTGCAATATAGTTGTCGAAGTCATCAAGCGGATGACGAGAAAGATACAGTCCGAGAAGCTCACGTTCCCACGCCAAGCGTTCTCTCGCGTCAGTGCCAGCAGGAGCAGGATCAAGCTGTAGGGAAGGTTGTTCTTCAGTTATGCCAAGGCTTCCAAAAATATCAATTTGACCGGAAAGCGCATTTTTCTGAGCTCGCGTGGCATAAGCGGTAATTTTATCCATATTGTGAAGCATTACATCGCGCTCTATTAATGAATCAAAGCAGCCGGATTTGATAAGACTCTCAAAGGTTTTACGGTTAAGAACTGTCGCTGGATCTACCCGACGTGCAAAATCTTCAATACTAGTAAAGTTGCCGCTTTCTCGAGCAGCAAGGATTGCTTCAATTGGTCCTTTGCCAACATTCTTAATCGCGGACAAGCCAAAACGGATATCATGCGAGTCTGGCACAACTGCAAATTCTAAATATGATTCATTGATATCTGGGGCTAAGAGCTTAATCCCCATTTTACGCACTTCAGTTACCTCAATGGCGATTCGATCAAGGTCACCGTAATCGCTAGTCATTAATGCCGCCATAAATGCACTTGGATAATTGGCTTTCAAATACGCT
>CAZGCZ010000071.1:0-1975 GCA_964524615.1 uncultured Candidatus Saccharibacteria bacterium | reverse complement strand
CCATATGTAATTGAACCGACTTTTGGTATGAGCCGCTTAATGCTGGCTGTCTTTTGCTCAAGCTATCATGAAGAAGAAGTGAAAGGTGAGAAAAGAGTCGTTTTGAAGTTTCCAAAAAACTTAGCACCAGTCAAAGTGGCGATTTTACCGCTATCTAAAAAACCAGAACTTAGTAAGTTGGGAAGGGAAGTATTTAATCAAATTGCCGGGCAATACAATGTTGAATATGATGAGACACAAAGCATTGGTAGGCGTTATCGTAGGCAAGATGAAATTGGTACGCCATATTGTGTAACGATTGATTTTGATAGTCTTAACGATCAGGCTGTGACAGTGAGGGAGCGAGACTCTATGAAACAAGAAAGAGTCCCCATTAGTAAGCTTAAGAATTATCTTCAAGATCAACTATCTATCTAAAAATCCTGTGGAAAACTAGGGGACAACGTGTGGTTTTTGTTTGGTTTTAGCCTGAAATATCAGATATAACTTCCTAACTCATATATGAGCCTAAATCATTGTAGTGGGTAAGTGATTCTTGTATACTGGATGTAGTGGGTAAATGTGGGTAATAAACAGAGATGACAGACTACTTTGAAAGAAAACTCGACGACAAGAATCGTCTAACCATACCAGCCGAGATCCAAAAGGAACTTGGTAGCCAAGTCGTTATTACCCGCGGCTTCGGTAAGTATCTGCACCTTTACTCAAAAAAGATTTGGGATGCCGAGATGGAAAAAGCACTCTCTGGTGACATCTTAGATGAGCATATCGCCGATTTGAACGTAAAGTTTCGGACCGGTAAGATTACTGCCCAACTGGATGCCAAGCAGGGGAGAATAACGCTTGAGAACCATCACATTACCTGGGCGGGCATCAAGAAATCAGTCATTGTAGTAAGGGTTGGCAAATACTGGCGCATAAGCGCACGCTAAACAATTGAACTTTTACAAAAAAATAAAAACAAAAACAAATCAATGTTAGCTATTTGGCAGCCAGTAAGTGGACGAGAAAAACACTTAAAACTTCTCTGGCACCAAACCAAAAAACAATAAAACTCCACCTCACACACTTTTTGCCACGGACTCATATCACGAGATCCGAGGCCACAACTTTTAACACCAAAAAACAAAAACAAAAATAGACAACTGGCTGCTGAGTAGGTAACCTTGACAACATGGAACAACATCAGCCAGTTTTGCTTAATCAAGTGATAGAAGTATTAATGCCGAAGGAAGGTGAAGTTTTTGCCGATTTGACGGCCGGTTATGGTGGTCATTCATCTCGTTTGCTCCAAGCAGTCGGTAAAAACGGTTTCGGTTATTTATACGACACTGATCGAGAAGCAGTGGAGTTTTTAAAAAACAAGTTTAAAAACCAAACTAATCTAGAAGTTAGGCACAATAACTTTGCCGATATCTCAATTGATGAGTTGCCAAAAGTTGATATGATATTGCTTGATCTAGGAGTTAGCTCTCCTCAGCTGAAAAAGCCGGCACGCGGTTTTAGCTTTCAGTCTGAAGGTCCGCTGGATATGCGACTTGATCAGACTAAAGGCCTGACAGCTGCAGAAATCGTCAATGTATTGCCAGCCAATCGTTTAGCAAATCTTCTGCGCAGCTATGGACAAGTCCCGAACGCTAATCGTATTGCGCGTTCAATCATTGAACACCGACCGATTAGCTCTACTACACAATTAGCTGAAATTGTAGAAAAGGCCAGTTATAAACGAGGAAAAATCCATCCGGCCACCAAGGTTTTTCAAGCATTGCGTATTGCGGTTAATGACGAACTCGAACAGCTCAAGCTCGCTTTACCTCAACTGATAAAACATTTACGCCCAGGAGGAAGAATTGCGGTCATTAGCTTCCATAGTGGAGAAGACCGGATCGTAAAAAACTTTCTTAGAGCAATAACGGCTGATAAATTAGATAATTTTGGGCGGGTCGAAGACCCTGCTCAGTTCCAAATCGTTACC
>CAZGCZ010000070.1:0-2747 GCA_964524615.1 uncultured Candidatus Saccharibacteria bacterium | reverse complement strand
AAGTTATTTCATTGGCCGCACAATTTCCCCCTCCCACAGTGTCAAAATCTGGAGCTCCCAGCACATAGCTGGCGTCCATACCGTTATGAATATTACCTGGCGAAGCATCAAATACTAAAATGCGCTGATTTTCATACAGATCTGTTACGTAAAGATAACCTGTGTTGTAGTCATAAGTAACTGCACCATATTCAGATTCATCAAAACGATTAATAGAGGTCCCATAGTCTGATGAGTTAAAATCATCCTGACCGATGACATAGCTGGCGTCCATGCCATTGTGAATGCCTCCTGAGAAGTCAAAGACCAGCACACGATAATATTCATAGAGATCTGGCACAAATAGTCGGTCGTTAACAGGGTCATAAGCCATTGCTCCCATATATTCCATGTAACCATAGTTCTGATCATCACAAGATGTATCAGTCAGATCGGCACAACCAAGCACATAATCTGCATTGTGATCAATGAGGTTATTATTATCATCTAAGTTGTAGACAAGTATGCGATACCAATCTCCATCATTTACAAACAATCGATGATGCACTGTATCAATCGTGGTACCCGATCCATCACCTTGGCCATATACGCTATTTGCACTAGGGCCGGGGTCAGATACATTATTCGGTTTTCTTGAATTAAAATTAGGGTCCCCATTGGCATCTGTCTGGCCCAAGAGATCAACTGCATCCATCCCGTTAGTGATACCCCCTGAGAGATCAAACTCTAATACCCGATTGTTGGAATAGTCTGTTGCATAAAGAATTTTATTAACTGGATCGTATCCAATTCCGGCAGCACCACTAAACCCATGTATATTGGTTTGCCAATTAGCAGTGGTAAAATCAGCTTGTCCTAGCACGTTACTCGCATCCATATTATTAGTAATACCACCTGACATATCAAAGACAAGAATACGAGAATGCCAAACGTCAGCCGCCAGTAAACGATCTGTTGTATTGTCATATACCAACAAGCCTATCCCGGGACCACCATTTGCAAATGTCTTTGCATCGACTGGATGAGTCCCTCCTGAAGTAAAATCAGCTTGTCCTAGCACATTACTCGCATCCATCCCGTTAGTGATACCGCCTGAGAGATCAAAAACGAGAACACGGTAATTGCCAGTATCATCTACATAAAGCCTGCTATGATTACTGTCATATGCGATACCGCTTGATTGATTATAAAACTTTAATCCATTAATGCTAGTGTGGTAAGTGTTCGAAGTAAAGTCAGGTTGACCAAGAACATTACTAGCGTTCATCCCGTTGCTAATACCGCCTGAGAGATCAAAAACGAGAACACGGTAATTATTGTTATCTGTTACAAATAATCTTTGCTGGGAAGTGTCATAAAAAAGTGATGCCACAAATCCGTTAAGCCTATTAATAGCAACACTGCCGCCACTTGAGGTAAAGTCTGGTTGGCCCAGCACATAGCTGGCATCCATATTATTGGTAATACCGCCTGAGAGGTCAAAAACGAGAACACGAGCATTGGCATCACTTACAAATAACAAGTGATTAACTGGATCATATGTAGCATTACGAGGCTGGTACAGAGAATGAGCCGAGGTTGAATTATTAGAAACAGTTGTAAAGTCTGGTTGGCCCAGCACATTGCTAGCCACTCGACTAATCAATGTGTTATTAGTATTAAGATTATAAACAAGCACTCGATTATTTTGAAAATCCGTTACAAACAGACGGTGATCTGTACTATCAAGAAGCGTAGATTGTGGGTAATAAAATCCAGTTGCACCAGGGTTAACTTGCCCATTGTCAGGATAATTCTTATTAAAATCTATGTTGCCATTGCGATCTGTCTGCCCCAACACATCAGAAGCAGTATACGGTGCTGAGGCGTGCGCATTTTGCCCCGAAAGCCCCAAATTAAATAATAATAAACCTAGGCTATAGGCTACTAATAAAAGGGCTTGACTGACTTTGTGTCTCATTGGGTATTGCTTATGCTTACTCTTAAGATTACATGTATCTGTAAGCAAAAACAAGTTCAAATTGGGGATAATTTCATGGTGGGCCCGGCTGGGTTCGAACCAGCGACCAAGCGGTTATGAGCCGCCTGCTCTGACCACTGAGCTACGGGCCCGCGTCCAAACTATGCTCATTGTTATAATGCAAACATTGTATTTGTGTTATTAATCTTCGCATAGTTTCTCCTTTCAAATCAAAAATAAATTTTTGATTTGGTTAGGATGTAAAACATAAAATACTTACTCAATTTTAAGCTGAAATGAGCTATTTTTCAATGAAGCTAACGGCTATTACCAAAACCTATGCGATCTTGAATTATATCTCGCCCCAATGAACTTGCAGGACTTTCCGTGCCAGCTCCATAGCGCTGATTGATACGATCAATTGCCTGGCTTAAGCTTAGTTGCGTATCATTCTCGCCCCCAATCTCCAAGCTCATTTGCAACTCATCTGTCAGATTAAATAGCACCATGCTTATGCGCTTAACCGCCATGTCATCAGTCCATTTGCTGAGCAAATATTGAGCATGATGCGCAATCCAATAATTACTGGAGAAGGCCTGAGGGCTTCGATAAACCCGCGTAAAAGAGCCTGACTTACCTTCGTAACCAAGGTATAGGGCCAAGCCGTGGGCCATTTGAGCATTGCGGCGCAAGCGAAATCCAAGTTTATAGCTCATTTTAGTAAGCACTGCGCTGACTTCAGCGCGCGTTCTCGCTGGAGCTGGCATCAGGGTGGTTTGATGCGACA
>CAZGCZ010000069.1:0-4779 GCA_964524615.1 uncultured Candidatus Saccharibacteria bacterium | reverse complement strand
GTCAATCATCGCTTGATCAAACGAGTCTGTACTAATCCGGTCGTATTGAACGTCCGTAGTTGTGCTAATACTAGCCTCGTCCCAGCGCAGAAAGGCCGTGTCGTAAATCAGCTCTATCCCAAGCGGACGCAAGTATTTTTCGGCAAAGCTGCGACTAATGAAGTCATTGGCCACAACCATACGTGGAATATCTTGCGTCAGCCACGATAGGTTCTCAAGAAAAACCCGATCGAGAACAAATGACTTAAACCCGCAGCCCTGCAGTGCCACTTGGGCATGATAGGGGCTTAGGGCCCGAATTTCGGGGTGCAAGCCAGCGAACTCATCAATGAATTCCTGGCCAATCACCCAGATGGGATCCGTCTTGTGCCGATCAAACAGGTTGAGATACCCCTGATGAAGTACCGGCACATAAGCTACAACACCTGCAATCATTCTGCCCCACCCCCAGCTTCTGAAGCTTCGTCCAACATGTGTGACCTCTTGATTCGTTCAATGAATGAACTGGTTGAGGTATCGGCAGCCTGTCGCGGCAAGAGAATCAACTCGCCTACATAGCCGCGAATTTCTGACAGCTGCTCCTCAGTGTAGCTGTCATCCTCTACGGCGATGTAGACGTCTGGCTTGATAGCTCGAAGGAGCTCGTAGTTCCAGCGGCCACTTTTGTCAACATCATCGACTAGTGTCACGACATCAACAAAAGACAGATAACTCAGTGATTCGCAGCGTTCTTCCTGCGTCGCGATTGGCCTATTCGGGCCTTTGTAGCTATGGATTGCGCGATCAGAATCAACGCCTACTACCAGAATGTCACCATGTTCACGCGCTTTACGCAAGTAGCGTTCTTGTCCGATGTGCTTGAGATCCCACGAACCAATGGTGGCCACAATCTTGCACCCCATATCCCGCAAGGCTTGAACCCTGCGGATAAGTTCGGGCAAATCGAGCACGATTTTACGCTCGGGATGCTGCTCGAAATAGTCCACTGTCTCTCCTTGGCAAGGTTCACCCTACAGGTCTTATTCAGCTTATCAAACTTCTATCTCATCCGTAAACCATAATAAAAAAGAGCTAGTACAAAACTAGCTCAAAATCCTGCTTGAGTGTTAGTTGATGAGACGCTCAGCGTCGTAATCGAGAGCTTTCATCATATTAGCCAGCGTCCTGTCTGGATGATCGAGCCTCAGCCCCATTGTGTCAAGATCTGAAATTCGATCGTTAATGGCCTGGTTGCCAACAATGATCTCAAGCTCCATCAACGTTTCTCGTGTGATTGCTGGTAACATTTCTTCGTCATACCGAAGAGGCTTGATTGGCTGAGTTAAGAGCAACCCCCAATTAAAACTCCAGGAGGGTGTCATCTCGCCATTTACCGCGGTCAGCATCTGCGAACGGCTAAAGCTGACATAGCATTTGGTTGGCAGCATCACCACGTGATGAGCCAAATCGATAATCATCTCAGGTTCTTGGTCGAGTAGACCTAGGTACCATTTTTCGTCTCGTCCATATTTGGCATCCGCCCCAAAGCCAGTACAGTTAAGCAGCTGCTCATCTCTATGGATAACCAACACCAACTCACCTGGATGGACCAAGACTTGCGCAGCGATATCACGCAAACGTTGCGCCAAATCTTCATTGACTTCTCGACTAATAAGAATGACATAGTCAAGCCAGACATCCCCCGTCGTTCCCCCGCCACGGATTGACTGAAGAAGATCAGTTACTGCGTCTCGGCTTTTGCCTCTCAGATGTTCAGCGTGGCTTTCGGCAGTGCGAGCAACAGCTTCAGCCCGTCGTGCCGCCTCAAGTAGCCGTGGAGTGTCGGTTTCAGTCATGAAAGCCTCCATGTCAAAGATCAAGTTCTAGCTTTACCATAGCAAATTCAAACTAAAACAAAAAGAGACCCAAGTACGGATCTCTTTTTTATACGCTATTATTCGCGGGAATCTTTGAGGGCAGCGGCTACGTCAACCTTCACCCCTGGGGTCATAGTAGCAGAAATAGTAACACCTGTTACAAAAGTGCCTTTTAGTGTAGTTGGACGGCTTTTTTGGAGAGCATTGAGTATGGCCTTAGCATTAGCTTCTAGGTCATTAGCTTTAAAACTAACCTTACCAAAAGTAACGTGCACAATCCCAGCACTGTCGTTTTTGAGCTCAGCTCGTCCTGCTTTTATAGCTTTAATAGCAATCTCTAAATCATCAGTAACACTGCCTGCTTTTGGGGTTGGCATCAGGCCTTTTGGTCCAAGAACTTTAGCAAATTTTGCCAAGGTTGGCATCTGCGCCGGCGTGGTGAGCAATACATCAAAATCAAACTTTCCCTTTTCTATTTCGGCCAAAAGTTTATCACTATCAACTCTGTCTGCACCGGCTGCTTTAGCAGTAGCGGCATTTTTTTCATCTGCAACTACGGCAACGCGCACTGTCTTACCACTACCTGCCGGCAATGCCGCATTGGTGCGAACCAACTGATCGCTTTGTCGTGGATCAATACCAAGATTGATGTGCATTTCCATGCTCGCGTCGAATTTTGTCGTTGAAAGCGTTTGAACAAGAGCAATAGCTTCAGGTAGATCATATAATTTCTCGAGGTCAATCTTAGCCTGAGCAGCTCGCCACTTCTTGCTGTGAATTCGTTCCATGTTTTTTGGAGTTGCTTTTGGCTTTTCTGGTTTTTCGTCAACTTTCTCAGCCTTTTTTTGCTTGCGTTCAACTTTTGCCTCGGCTTCTGCCTCTGCTTCAACAGCTTTTTTGCTGCGTTTCCCGGCTTTGGCGGTTGCAGTAGTTTTCTTTTCAGCTTTAGGTCCGGCAGTTTTTTCTTCTACAATCTTTTCTGCTTTTTCTTCAGTTATAAGTTCTTCTTTGGCTTTTGCCATCATATCTCCTTCGTGGTATTAGCGAGCGCTTATAAGCGCTCTCCCACATAATTTATTATTCTACTTCAATACCCATGGAGCGGGCCGTGCCAGCAATAATTTTTTTAGCGGCTTCAATGTCATTGGCATTAAGATCGCCTTGTTTGGCTTCGGCTATCTCAGTAACTTGAGCTTGACTGAGCTTAGCTACCTTATCCTTATTGGGTACGCCCGAACCTTTATCAACTTTTGCAGCACGTTTAATAAGCGTGACTGCTGACTCACCTTTGATAGTAAAGCTCATCGACTTGTCTTCAAAAATCGTTACGATTGTCGAAACAGTTTGCCCCCGCATATCAGCGGTTTGCTCGTTAAATGGATTGATAAAATCCATCATGTTAACCCCATGCTGACCAAGAGCAGAACCTACTGGAGGAGCTGGAGTCGCCTGGCCTGCCGGAATACGCATTTTTACTCGTGCTAATACTTTTTTTGCTTCTGCCATTGTCTTAGACCTTCTTTACCTGTAATGAATCGAGTTCCACCGGTGTTTCACGGCCAAACATCGAAACTAGTACTTTAATTTTTCCTTTGTTCTCATCAATCTCTGAAACATTTGCATCAAACCCCTTGAATGGGCCGTCATTAATATGGACAAGCTCGCCAACCGTGAAATCAATTTTGTACTTCGGCTCTTCAATGCCCATACGTTTTTGGATAGATTTAACCTCAGACTCCGAAATAGGACTTGGCGTTGTACCACTTCCCACGAAACCAGTTACGTTTGGAGTATTACGAACCACATACCAGGAATCTTCAGTCACAATCATTTCGACTAAAATATAGCCGGGAAAAATTTTGCGCTCGACAATTCGGCGACGGCCGTTTTTTATTTCTATCTGATTTTCTTTCGGCACAATAACATTAAAAATCTTCTCAGACATATCCATTGATTCAATGCGTTGTCGGAGATTTTCTGCCACCATGTCTTCATATCCAGAGTAGGTGTGGATCACGTACCAATTGCGTTCAGTTTTTGGTTGTCGACTCATAAGTTATCCTTTTAAGATGAATTTCGTTAATAATGTGCGGAAGAGCTTGTCAAAAATAGCAATATATACTGCCAAGAAACTAGCAAATACCACCACAATAACTGTGAGGCGGGTAGCTTGAGAGCGAGTTGGCCAATTGACTTTGCGCAACTCAGCCCAGGAGGCTTTGACATAATTGATGAGTTTGTTGAACATCAATGTTCTTCCCTAATCTAAAAAAGCTGCCGGCTTCGGCAAAACTTTATGATTATCATTGTACTAAATCTGTCATAAAAGTCAAGTGCTAACATTATTGATGTAGCTCAAGATGAGTGATATCAACAGGTTTGCTATTATTCAAACGATTGGCTGCTTGTTCAAAATAGTGACTATGGCTTAGTACTAACCCGCAAAAAATTACGAAAATCACTGCAAAAAGCACAAATATTAAGCCTAGTTTGAGTCTAAGATGGCGCGGGCGTCGCGAGATATTAAGATAGGTCGCTGCATCTGCTCGTAATCTATTATGAACAAGGCGATAATATGCTTCAGACCAAAAATTTTTGCTCCACATTTGCCAATACCAAACAATACAACCGCTAAGCAGAACTCCTACTAAGAGAATTGCCAAGTGAGCTAACTGAGTGTTAATTGAGCTCAAATAAACTACTTGTGCCCACAATATCGCCATTATGCCAATAAAAAATACCAATCCGACAGTAAAAGCAAATAAAGAATAAGCTAGTAATATAAAGAAGCTTTTTTTGATAAAACGAATGCTGGCAGCAAAAATTTCCTTCAAACTATGATCTGATACGCTTACCATAATGAGGCTAATGCGTCGCAGCAGGAATATCACAAAACTTACAAACAACCAGGTGACCAAAATAA
>CAZGCZ010000068.1:0-8748 GCA_964524615.1 uncultured Candidatus Saccharibacteria bacterium | reverse complement strand
TTGTCCGAGTGTCACATTAATGGAAGTTGTACCATATGGTACATTGATATACTGTTGTGCACCAACAGCAATCCCTGTCTGATGATTAGGTGGTGGCTGACAACCACTAGGGTAATTCCAAAAGTAACCGTAAGCGTACTGCTGATTGGCGTGGGCTGCATGTGGAGTTAGCAAAATAAACGCTACCGCCATAACACTAAGTGTTGCAATAAAAATAAGAAATCGCTTCATCATTTTGAGGGCTCCACAAAGACTGGTTGAGGAGTTTTGGCATCAGATTGGTTTGTTGGCGCAGTATAGGTCTTTTGCGGTAATGGCTTTAGACTGCTGAGATTATGCCGCCACAATGGCCAGAGTAGAAATATATTTATAACAATCATCAAAAAAATAATTATTGTTATACCTAACAAAAAATAACTTATTAACCATTTTTTAGTATGCAGATCACTTTTCATTGTTCTCATTGTGCTCCCCCATCTGTGGGATCAGGAAGTGTTAAGGTTTCAATTTGCCAACTATTGCCGACTTTAACTAATTGAGCAGTCATATCAAACTCTCTACCTTGATCATTTTTGAACCGAGCTGTTACAGTTACTGCTCCTGCTTTTGCTGGGAGAGCTGAGCCCTGATACAAAGTATATTTATTTTTAATTACTTGCGAAGATGGAGTACTTAAAAAAGCTTTAAATAGATCTTGTGATGAAGAATTTTTGTTCTGTAATGGAAGTTTTTGTAGTTGCTCTGCGCTCAAGCCCGTAACACTGGCATTGGTCTTTACGAGATTCGTACGAAAAGCTGCAGAAGTCAATTTATAAGCCTCATCTACTTTGCCCTGTTGTAAATTAGCAATAAAATCTTCGTATGTTAAGTCAGCTTGTTTCGCACGAAAATAATGAGCCATTTTAGGATAAAACTTAATGTTAGCGAATATCAAACCACCTACAATAATTACGAATAACACGATAAGAAAAATCTTCAAAAATGTACTAGATTGTGATGATGTTTTTTCAGTAGGCATAGGTATTGTTACAATAAAATCTCGCGAATATATCGCTTATGGTTCATAATAGCGCAGCTACCATCCAAGCACAAGAGATGGTCAGATGACTAATAGTTTCTTTAGAGTATTCATGTTTCTTACAGTATTAAACTCCTTGAACTGGGGTTTTACCAAATTTTTTGAAAATGGGCTTTTTACTGTCATGCCACGCCTAACCCTCCAGTAAACTACATTTTTCCCTACTTGCGTCTCTTCAACTTTCATATCTAGCCCCACTGCCGCTTTAATAAGCGCCTTGGCCTTATCTTTTTCCAAAAAAATCACGTAGTTTTGAAAATCGTCATTCTTAATAGCAAATGGATAGTTTTCTACAATTGTAGCGAGCTCGCTTTGGGTATAGATCTGGACTTTAGCTGGATAGCCAAATGTTTGAGTAAGACTTGTTTCGATGAGTTGCTTGAGCTTTTGCTTATCATTAATTTGACTCTCAAAGACCACATTTCCTGTCTGAAGCACAGTGTGGACTTGATTGAGTCCAAGGCTCTCAAGGCAAGATTTAAGATCACTCATTGTAATAATCCGCCCACCCACATTAATGCCGCGTAAAAAAACTACGTATTTATTCATTATGATGATTGTAACACCTCTGATAAACTACTACACATGAGTTCTCTTTCGATAGGTATTGTTGGTTTGCCAAATGTGGGCAAAAGCACGCTTTTTAACGCTCTGACCAAAAGCCAGGTTTTAGCTGCTAATTATCCGTTTGCCACCATTGAACCAAACGTTGGCATTGTAGCTGTACCTGATGAGCGGCTTGAGGTGCTGGCTCGACTTAGCAATTCCGCTCGCACTGTCCCTGCTACAATTACATTTACTGATATTGCGGGGCTGGTTCGAGGAGCTGCAGGTGGTGCTGGGCTTGGCAATAAGTTTTTATCTCATGTCCGTGAGTGCCAAGCTCTAGCTCAAGTGGTGCGTAATTTTTCTGATACAAATGTGGCGCATGTTGATGGACAAGCTGAACCATCACGCGATATTGCAACTATTGCTACTGAGCTGGCTTTAGCTGATTTAGAAACCGTTCAAAACCGGCTGAATCGACTGACAAAAGAGGCAAAAACTGACAATAGCTCTCATAAAGAAATGCAAATTCTTCAAAAAGTTGCCGAGATTTTAGATCGCGGCGAGCTGTTGCATCAGCATTTCCCAGATGAAATTCCCCAAAGCTTGCAACAATTACAACTGCTTAGTATTAAGCCGATGATATATGTTTTTAATCTTGATGAAGATGAACTTTCAGATGTTGAATTACAAAAAAAACTCAGTGCTCTTGTAGCTCCAGCTCATTCGATTTTTCTTTCTGCCCAGGTGGAAAGTCAGCTGCAAGATATGGACGATGCGGAAAAACAAGAACTACTGGCCTCACTCGGACAAAGCAGTAGCGGGCTATCCGTACTGGCGGAGCTGGGTTATAAAAGCCTAGGATTACAAAGCTATTTTACGAGTGGAGTTAAGGAGTCCCGAGCTTGGACTATTCGCAAAGGAGCCACAGCCCCAGCTGCAGCAGGCGTTATTCATACTGATTTCGAACGAGGTTTTATTAAAGCTGATGTAGTGAGTTATGAAGATTTTGTATCATCTCAGGGTTGGAATGGAGCGCGCGCTTCTGGAAAAGTCCGGCTTGAAGGGCGTGATTATGTTATGGCCGAAGGAGATGTAGTTGAATTTAAGTTCAATACTTAAATTAAACTCTTTCGATATAATTACCTGATCTCGTATCTATTTTTACTTTATCGTTCGCCTTAATAAAAAGCGGTACCTGAACCTTATGGCCTGATTCCAGAACTACTTCTTTGGTGGCGCCACTGGCAGTATTTCCCTTTGCCCCTCCTGGAGCTTCAACTACTTTAAGCGCTGTCTTTTTTGGTAGCTCAAAACCAATAATTTTGTCCTGATAGAGCAAGGCTTGCAATTCTACACCTTCAACAAAATATTTCGGTATTTCGGGAGCTATTTGAGTACTTAATTCTATCTGCTCAAAAGTTGTTGGGTTCATGAACACTAAAGTTGTTCCATTTTGGTACAAATACTGCATTTGAGCTCTCTCAATGTTTGCGGGTTCAATCTTTGCATCGTTCTTATAAACCTTTTCTAACACTTGCCCGCTGATCAAATTTTTGACCTTTACTCTAACCGTTGCACCACCT
This sequence comes from uncultured Candidatus Saccharibacteria bacterium, assembly GCA_964524615.1. GTDB lineage: Bacteria > Patescibacteriota > Saccharimonadia > CAILAD01 > JBBSBN01 > CAZGCZ01. The sequence goes on along the minus strand of CAZGCZ010000068.1, from coordinate 5,538 downwards.
CTCCCCATCTTGGTATGGGTATAATCAGTAACTTTAAAAGGCACCCCATCGATGTCAATAAGAGTGTCTTTTTTTAAGTCAGTAATACCGTACATTGTTGTTTATTTAACTACGTATGGAAGCAGTCCAATATGACGAGCTCGCTTGAGTGCGGTAGCTAACATGCGTTGATGTTTCATGTTTGCACCGGTGCGTTTACGTGGCTCAATCTTGCCCATACTCGTTACATATTTTTGCAAAAGTTTTACATCTTTATAGTCGATGTAATCAATATTTTCAGAATAAAAACGATTTTGTTTGTGGAATTCTACCATAATATCACCTTAAAAAGGAATGTCATCCAAGTTAATTTCACCATCGCCCAAATCTTCTATCACGACGTCATCTGCTTTTTTCTTTGCGGCACTAGGTTTAGCGCTAGGTTTTCGTTCCTGTGATTCTTCCCCAGCAGATGATGGCACTTGAGAGTTATCACCAGCGCGATCAACAAAAGTAATATCGCTCGCTACAATCTCAGTACGCTGTCTTTTAGCACCGTCCTGACCATCCCAGGAACGCGTTTGAAGACGTCCTACTACGAGCACTCGCCGACCTTTACTCAAATAATTGCTAACAAGTTCTGCTAACTTGCCCCAAGCAACAACTTCATGGTATTCGACTTCGTCTCGGCGTTCACCTGAAGCATCATTCCAGCTACGATTGGTAGCCACAGCAAAACTTGTGACCGACTGCCCATTTGGCGTAGTTCGCAACTCTGGATCTCTCGTGAGATTCCCCATAACGATTGCTTGATTAAAATCTTTGGCCATTACTTCACCGCTTCCTTAGAATCTTTTTTTACCGTAGTAGCTGATTTTGTTTTGCTCACTGCTTTAGCTGGTTTCTTAACCTTAGCTTTTGTGACACGTTTTTGGTGTTCAAGACTGATTATAAGATAGCGCATTACCTCATCGGTGATTTTTAACACCGATTCAATAGCACTAACTGATTCAGGCTCCATTGAAACTTGATAAAATACGAAAATTCCCCAATCTTGACCTTTAATTCTGTAAGCTAGCTTCCGCTTACCCCAATTATCTTTTTTGTCGATTGTCCCGCCATTATCTGTAATCAAAGATTCGACTTTTTTGAGAGGAGTCTCTAAGTCGATTTCGAGGTCTGGATGTAATACTGTTGCGATTTCGTAATGTCTCATGGTTGTGACTTGGCTATTTTAGCTTAAAATACCTGTTTGGTCAAGCTATAATAAGATTATGCAAGTTAGTGCACGCAGTCTTCAAGAGCTACCAATAATAAGCTTTACGACAGCTGAAACAATCGGCGTGATAAGCGGTGTTATTATTGATCAATCTCGTCTAAAAATTAGCTTTTTTTTAGTAGAAGTCCCCAAAGCAAAAAAACCTGCCTATTTGGCCGTCACGGAAGTACGTGAAGTAACGCGCTCACATTGTATTGTAGATGCCGATACTAGTTTAACGATTAGTTCTGATTTAGTCCGCTATAAAGAGATGCTTAGTCGGCCAGTCTTACTGATCAATTATCGGGTCGTGACAGCAAGTGGACATAAATTAGGTAAATGTTATGATTTTTTATTTTTGAATGACAGCTTTGCATTAACAAAAATCTATGTAAAAGCTGCTCGATTGCAACGGTTTTATATTAATCATCACATTATTGATGTCGCAGATGTAGTTCGGATTGAACCTAATACAATAGTGGTTAAGGATGCGTTTTTGACGGAACTCCGTGAGGCTAAAAATGCCTTGCCAGTCCAAAGTAGTTAAGCTATACTATCTCTCATAACACGGAGGTTGTGTGGCTGTTATTGTATTGTGGTTAGTACTGGTTGGTATAGCGTTACGGCTAGTCCTCACTAGTAGCTAATTCTAGAGCCTTTTTAGCAATAGCGTACGAAAAACCTTGGCGAATAATATACTGAAGCAATTTTTGCTTATCAGCATAGCTAGGGTTTTTTATTTTCTTAATTACGAGCTTTTGCGCTTGATCTAATTCTTCCGCTTGATGATAAGTAGTCAGGGTGTTTTTTATCTCATCCTTAGAAATTTTTTTTTGTAATAGTTCCTGCTCTAACCGTCTACGGGAGCTTGGTTTAAGTAACAGGCGATTTTCTACCCAGATTCGAGCAAATTCCTTATCATTTAGCAAATTAGCATCTTCCAGTTTTTTTATTACTTTGGATGTTATTGCGACATCATAGCCTTTGCGATTTAAATAGAGCTGAACTTCTCCTACGCTTCTTGGTCTAATGCTAATGTAATGTAAGCTTCGATTATAGGCCTTGCTAATTGAAGAGGCTGTGCGTAGCTTTTCTACCTGGGCTTTACTTAATTCAATACCAATATGAACATTATGGTTGCGCGCTTCAGTGTCACTCAGGCCAAAAGCAAACTTGCCATCGAGAAAAATATTGTAAATTTGTGGGTTGCGTTCTTGAGGTGTAATGTCAGTGACGCGCATAGGATCTTGGTAAGTCTTACTTCGCTAATGCTGCTTTGCGAACTGTAGCTTCAATTTCATCCATTACTTTAGGGTTATCGCGAAGAAATTGTTTTGATGCTTCACGGCCTTGGCCAATTTTTTCACCTTTATAGCTATACCAAGCACCTGATTTTTCAATAATATTTTGGGCAGTCGCTAGATCAATAAGATCACCAGCCCGTGAGATACCTTCATTGTACATAATGTCGAATTCAGCAATCTTGAATGGAGCTGCAACTTTGTTTTTAACAATTTTAACCTTCACGTGATTACCAATACTCTGATCCCCTTCTTTGAGAACCTCGGTTCTACGAATATCAAGACGTACTGAGGAATAATATTTTAAAGCATTGCCGCCGGAAGTGGTTTCTGGGTTGCCAAACATAACCCCAATCTTCATACGAAGCTGATTTATAAAAATCACTGTGGTCTTACTCTTGTTAATAACCCCGGCTAATTTGCGCAAGGCCTGACTCATTAATCGAGCCTGTAACCCCATGTGGGCATCACCCATTTCCCCCTCAATTTCTGCCCTCGGGACCAGTGCTGCCACTGAATCAACCACCACAATATCAACACCACTTGAACGCACTAAAGTTTCACAAATCTCAAGCGCCTGCTCACCAGTATCAGGCTGGCTAATTAATAGATCATCAAGTTTCACGCCGATCTTAGCAGCATATTCAGGGTCTAAAGCATGCTCAGCATCGATAAAAGCAGCTAAACCCCCTCTTTTTTGCACTTCAGCAATAGCATGCAAAGCCAAAGTTGTTTTACCACTAGATTCTGGCCCATAAATTTCAACTATACGTCCAACTGGTATGCCGCCACCAAGCGCCAGATCAAGACTTAAGCTACCCGTTGGCATGGTTTCAACTTGGACTTTAGAATTTTCACCGAGCTTCATGATTGAACCTTTACCAAATTGGCGTTCTATTTGCTCTACAGCAAGATCCACAGCCCGGGTGCGTGCTGCCTTGTTACTTGAATTTGATTTATCTGATGCGCTTCTCTGCGGAGTCACTGCTTCGCCTTTCTTTTTAGCTTTAATGGTTGCACTTACCGACATTGTACCACTCCTTACTTATTATTTACTATGATTCAATAATACCGAACAAAAAGCGTACTTGTCAATAATTTAATTACAACGTATTAGTGTCTTTTTTGAATTCAAGATCACGTTTGATCTCATTAGGTTGTCCTAAGGTGCCAAGATCTTTACCTGCCACTTGTTGATTAGTTAAAATCACATCAACTGCTCCAGCATTCCCTACTGATATTTTGAGCCTATCGGCCGCCTGAAATGTCTGTGTGCTACCTGGCAGCATAGTACCGCGAAATGTCTCTACATCGTCCGCACTAACAATAATCCAACTAGTATTTGAATTAACGTGAACAACTAGCTGAACACCATCAAACTTTTGATTTTGAGCCGTAGTGTTTGATACAGTTGCAGTGCTCGGTAATTTAGCAATAAAAGTTTTTGTCACACCAGCAGATTTACCTAATTTATTTTTGGCAGTAATTTTTATCTCATTAGCTCCTGCCACTAAAGCAACTTGCTCGCGAAATGCCCCGCTGCCATTAGTGAGGATCGGCGAGCCATTAATTGACACCTCTGCCCCTTCATTAACATGTCCCCCAACATAAGCCACAGTTGTATTCACCGTTTCTTCACTGGAATTATCCAGGGAAATTTTTGGTGCTGCTGCCAGCCCAACAAATTGCCAAACTAAATAAGCCAAAATGAGTCCTAAGAATCCACTGATACAAAGAATAACAAAACTGCGTGGAGTAATAATCCAGCGTGGTGAATCAATTGGCGTTAAGCCGATTTTTTGATTCTTATCGCCGCCTCGCAGTTTGAGTCCTTCGCGACGGGCATCCCGCTCTTTACGATAGAGCAACAAGATCGGCGCCGTCTCAAGACCGAGGTAATCTGCGTAGTTTTTTACATAGCCTCGAGTATAAATATCATCGCGCAATCGATCATAGCTACCACTTTCGAGATAATCTAAATATTGGCGGCGAATTTTGGTATCGCGCGCAACTTTATCAAGACTCAGTTCAAGTTCTTCGCGGCGTTTTTTTAAGAGTAGGCCGAGCGAAAGTGAATTTTTGTATTGGTTGATAATGGTCTGATTATGGTTCTCACTGCTCGGGCTCACCGGAGTCTCCACCTAATTCGCCCATTGAACTAATCAAAACTTCTCGAGGTCGAGCACCATCTGGAGCACCAATTACACCACGCTCTTCAAGCATATCCATCAATCGAGCTGCCCGTGAATAACCTACCCGCAACCGACGCTGTAAGTCTGAGGCTGAAGCTCTACCACGCTGTAAAACCACCTCTACGGCCGCCTCAAACAGCTCATCATCATCTCCCCCACCAAAGTCGCCGCCGCCACCAAGTCGTCCGCCAACTTTGACCTGTTGGGTTAAGACTTCTTCGTTATACTGCGGCTGACCAGCTTTTCTGAGCCAGTTCGTGACTCGTTCTACTTCTTTAGTATCAAGAAAAACTCCCTGAATACGTTTTGGCTTGGTAAATTCTGGTGAGAGATATAACATATCTCCGTAACCAAGGAGTTTTTCAGCACCAGATTGATCAAGAATAGTCCGTGAATCGACTTGGCTGGTGGTACGCAGAGCAATTCGCGCTGGAATATTTGCCTTAATTACACCAGTGATGACGTTGACATCAGGTCGTTGTGTAGCAAGAACCAAATGAATACCAGCAGCTCGCCCCATCTGAGCTAGTCGAACTATTAACGCTTCCATATCCTTCCCGGCTTGACTCATTAAGTCATTCAACTCATCAATAATCACAACAAAATATGGCATACCCTCGGTGCCCTTTTTGCTATTCTATTCAGAAATATTACGCACCCCGGTGTCTTGCAAAAGTCGGTAGCGCCGCTCAGTTTCAGCCACAGCCCATTTAAGCGATGAGATGGTTTTTTCTATTTCCAACCCAGAAATAACTGGTGTTAATAAGTGTGGAATATTATCATATTTGGTTAACTCAACGCGTTTAGG
>CAZGCZ010000067.1:0-6602 GCA_964524615.1 uncultured Candidatus Saccharibacteria bacterium | reverse complement strand
CAAGTCTGTTACCAATCATAATCTCGCCGTTCAGAAAGGTACCGGCACAAATTACCACTGCCTTAGCCTTAATGACACCCTGTTTGGCCGTTTTAATGCCAGTTATTTGACCCTTTTGCACAATCACCCCTTTTACCTCATCATCGAGCAAATCAAGATTCTGAGCAGCTCTCAGGCGCTTACTCATGATTATGTTGTAGGATGGCTTATCTATCTGAGCTCGATAGGCCCGAACCGCTGGGCCTTTACTGGTGTTTAACTCCTTGATTTGAATAGCCGCGGCATCAGCTACTTCTGCCATTGCTCCGCCCAAAGCATCAATTTCACGCACAAGATGGCCTTTGCCCGGTCCCCCCATACTTGGATTGCAAGGCAAAGATGCTACTTTCGTAGTATCCATAGTCACCATGAGCGTGGAGCTGCCAAGTTTCGCAGCCGACAAAGCGGCTTCGCAACCTGAATGCCCGGCTCCGACTATCACCACATCATAACTAGTCTGAATAGAAGTTTTATTCATTTAAGTTCAATTTTATCTAAAAACCAGCATTTTATCCAGAATAACTTGCCACAGCCAAAGAAAACGATTACGCTTGAAATAAGATGGAACTTGATCAAGCTATAGCAGACTTTTTGGAATATATTGAGGTTGAACGCGGTCGTAGCCTCAAAACAGTAGAAAATTATTCACATTACCTGAACCGCTTTGCCGAATTTGCGGGCGATATTACCGTTGATAAGATTACTGCTGAGCTCATTAGTAAATGGCGCCAAAATCTTAATCGTTTGAAATTATCTGACGGGAGAAGCGTTAATCAAACCACGCAAAACTACCATTTAATAGCATTAAGGAGTTTTCTCAAATTTCTGGCGCGGCGTAATATTGATAGTTTACCAGCCGAACGAGTGGAGCTTGCTACTGCTCATCGACCTCAGGTCAGCTTTTTAACTCGCGCTGAAGTTGAACGAATCATTGATGCCATCCCTAAAGACAATGAAATTGGTCAACGAGACCGGGCAATTATTGAATTGTTATACTCGAGCGGTTTGCGTGTTTCGGAGCTGGTTGGACTCAACAGAAAAGATATTAATCTGGAACGTGGCGAATTTGCAGTTCGCGGCAAAGGCCAAAAAGACCGCCCAGTCTATCTCACAAAGTCAGCTACACAGTCACTGAAAGACTATTTAGAAAACCGCAGCGATAATTATCAGCCGCTTTTTATTCATGTCAGCGGCACAAGAACTGAACTCAACGATGGCGATTTTACCCGTTTAACAGCTCGCAGTATTCAGCGTTTAGTTGAGCGTTATGCGCGTTTAGCTGGTATTACTAAACATGTCACACCTCATACCTTAAGGCACTCTTTTGCCACTGACTTATTAACCAATGGAGCTGATTTACGAAGTGTGCAGGGACTTTTGGGCCATACTAATATTGCAACGACTCAAGTTTACACTCACCTAACCGACCCTCAACTAAAAAAAGTCCACGAGCAATTTCATTCAGGCAATAAAAAATAACTGAGATTTACGGGCAGGGTGAGGCATTTTTGCCATTGTCACCGGTAACTGGATTATTGCTTTGATTAACCTTGAGGTTTTTGCACAAGATTCCACCGGAGTACATGGCGTTATCAAGAAAATCAATGATTTGGGTTTGAACGGGCTTCTGAGAAATTGTTCGGCGATACAGATCATTAACTCGGGCAGTGACATCAATGGTGCTAGCTGGTCCAGTAAATGTCATTGGAGTATTGCTGCTTGGTGGATAAAATTGAAAGCTTAAATTTGTACCGGCATAGCGAGCTGTTACTCGTACAATAATGTTCTGTGATGAAGCATTAGCAATAACATTGTTAAGATTTAACGGTGTCACTTGATAACTCCCGCTGACACTGGAGACTACGCCAAGGCTACAACGATATGAACCTGGAGTATTCGTACTGCAGCCGTTGAGCAGCCCGCTCCCTACTGAGCCAGGCGTATTAGTTGTGGATGGAGAAACTGAGGTGTCATCAAGCCTTTCTGTGGTGCCATTGCTTTCGTAAGGCACTACCACAATGTCTTTAGAATTAAGGCTATTGGCAGTTGAGTCAGCACTAAGATCTGATGCCGTAAAGCCTGTACCATTGGGACCGCTTTTGCTCCACCATATAAAGTGCATTTCAAGCATGGCAGGAAATGGCCAGCCATTGGCTTGCGTGCCACAATTCGTGTAATTTTGTGGGTAACCATTAGCCGATGGGTTGAGTTGAGCAAAATTTGGTGGAATTTGGCAGGTGCTAGTAAAATCTGCCGGAGTTGGCACAGTACTGTCGTTCGTTTTATCATTCCACTGCACCAACATTCCCCCAACAGATAAGCCACTTAAATTAATTTGAACGGTTTTATCACGAGCTAGCTGCGTGGCAAAGTTATTGGTTTGGCTACTGACTATACTACAAGTGATAGCAGTATTAGCATCCAAAGATGTTTCGGGTTGAGCAACTGTTGGAGCTGCGGCTGAGGCATTGCACGCTTCCTGATGATAGTTGGGGTTAGCGTTAAGCTGTGCAGCAGCTTGCTGGACTCCCGTTTCAGCAGCAGAAAAAGCTTTGTTGGAAAGATCAACATCAGATGCTTGGCGACTTTCACGATTAGAGATGACACTCAAGCTGGCGATTATCGCTATCAGCAACAATCCCACCATAATTGTAACGAGTAACGACGCTGCTCCTAGCGGGGAGCGATGAGCTCGCGATACTGTTTTCTTCATAATCCTTATGCTAGCACGTTTCATAAGCTGCCTCAATAATCCTACGGCACACTGGTATCAAGAGAGTTGCGAGCAAAAAAGGCTGTATGAATGGTCGTAGCAGCCGCAAAAGCGTCCTGTGCAGCATTGTTGCTCAGTGGCTGGCCAGTTTGGCTGATAGTCATCGTGAGCTCAACACTTTTTACTTGTCGCGCTAAATTACCAAGTCCGGCATAATTTGTCACTGTCACTTTGGGGTCAAAAAACAACATATTAACTCCAGGGCTAGAGGCTGAAGTATTGCCTATATTAAAGTTGGTTAATGCAGTTGGATTGGTGGGGCTAGTGCAGCTAGTGGCTTCAAACAATGCTTTTGGTGCGTAGACTCCGGCTCCAGGCGTAAGCGTCGTCGTTGGATCGCCAACATAAAATAATACTTTTGATCCAGAAGTGCGGGTAACACACAACGCATTTGCGCCGTTGGTAGACTGCACCGCCACATCAGATGCATAATTAACTTCTCGGCTAATAGTTTCCACAACTGATCGAGCGGCTTCCTGATTATTCCGACTAGTGTTCGACATCTCATAAATTTTGATGATATTAATCATAATTTGAAAGGCAAAGATCATAAAAAACGTAAAAATTGTCAGCGCAAATATTAATTCTATAAGGGTAAAGCCTTGTGGCTTGCGGGAAGTGTTAATAAATCTTTTCATAGCTGGCTATCCGATAAATAAACAATTTCGTTAACAACTTCAGTACCACCTTTGCGCAGCAAACTTGGCCATGTCACACAAATATCGAACCGCAATAAGCCATTATTTCCGGAGTTAACCTGGTGGACCTCGACTCCTACGGTGTAAGTCGAGGAAGCACTATTTTGCCCACCAACTACTTTTGAAGCTGATAATTGTTCAATATTAGGGTTATTAACATCAAAACTATTAAGGGCCCATTTACCAAAGTTATTATCAGTCTGAGCACCATCTGGAGTAGTGACTTTTACAAAAAACTCGGGGTTATTTGTACAATTACCATCTCCTCCTGTCGCACCATTACCATTAGTCGACAAATATTGCGTTGCACTAAGGTTGTTGCCAATGCCAGCGTAGTTCGTAAACTGATCCCAAGTCATACTGCTTTTGTAGGCTTTAAGACCCTGAGCTTGTCGCTCAGCTAAGTATGTAGCCTGAGTACGTTCTCCAGCAGATCGGCTGGAACGCCAGGCGCTAATAGCTCCCGAACTAGCAATAATAAGCAGGCTTGAGAGAATCGCAAAAGCCATAATAACTTCAATCAGGGTATCGCCACGCCGCAGTCGAAATAGTTTAGCCATTATTGAAACCTCAGATTAACACTATTATCACTGGGGTTAATTACGATAATGGCTTTGAGTTTAGCCGTTGCCGTATCTGTAAAGCGCAAGGTTAATGTTTGCTGAGAAACCATTGTCCCAAAAACTGGACAAAAAACATTGCTATAACTATCAAAATAGCCGGTATCTGGCATAGCTGTACCACAACTCCCTGAGCCTGAAATTGTAGTATGCCCATTGCTGCAAGCAGAAACCGCGGCCGTACTAATTCCCTTACATAATGGAAATCCGCGAGTCAAAGCTGAACCAGCCGCAAAATTGGCTACTCCGTTATTGGGCAAACTTTGTAAATCAGCCGATAAGTTAACTCTGCCAAAAACGGTAGTGGCTGGATTACTACTACTGCTAGTATTGGTGTTAGTAAAAGTATTACAGCTAGTGTCGTTGACACAATACCCCAAAAACCCCACATTGGCTGGTAATTGTTTGACTTGAGGTGTAGAGCTAATCGCAAACACATTCACGGCAAGCTTAGGCTTAAAACCAAGCGTATTAACAAAATAACTAAGCCCCAAACTATTCCCTCCCACACTAACATTACCGAAATTTGCATCATTGGTTGCATGGCCAAAGCTTAAGGAGCGGCCGAAAGCAAAAGTGGGCTGAGTTTGGCCATTACTATCTATATATGGGGCATATGGACAGGCTTGCTTGCCTGCGGCTGGATAGCCACTTAGCGGAACTCCAAAACTATCTACTCGAGCAGGACAGTCATAGGTCGTAGGATCTGGACCAATACCCGTATTGGCCTCATTTTGAACTGCTCGGATCTCATTAGTGAGCTGGCGCATACTGTTATCAAAATCACTACGGCCGTTATTCCGTAAAAATCCTGCAGCAATTACAATCAACATTGAACTAATGGCTAATACAATGATGACTTCAATCAACGTTATACCGCGATGATGTCTTGATATAGTATTCATAGCTTAAGCTGTATTATACCACTCATGCTTTAGCCTAGTCGAAGTGACAAATTAAGATACCAATTCACAACCTGACTCCCCCAGAAAAACGCCACATACAATCCGAGGATTAAAAATGGCCCAAAAGCAATGCGATCAGTATATTTTTTTTGTTTGGCGAGCAACAAGCCCAATGCCACGATCGCGCCTACGTCAAATGCCACAAAAAATGCAAAAATTAATTCTCGCCACGGCAAAAGAAGACCCATAATAACGGCTAATCGAATGTCGCCACTCCCCATCCATCTGCCACCTGAAAATCCCCACATTGCAAAAATAAAGCTCCCAGCAATCGCCGCACCCGCTAGCTGTGCGCCAATATATGACCAACCTAAATGTCCTAGACTAGCTTGCACAACAACTAGTGCTGTCGCCAAGCCAATTGCGCTCAAGCTAAACTGATCAGGCAGTTCATGCCACCTGATGTCATAAACAGCATCAGCCATAAGAAATATGCTAACTCCAAGCCAAAGTATTAATACCAGCCACATATAAGTACTTGCAGGCTGAAAATGAGCGTACATAGCCGCAAATAAGCCTGCCATTGTCAGCTCAACTAACGGATACTGAAGTGGAATTCCTTTTTTACAATGCCGGCATCGACCACCTTGAATCACAAAGCTAAATAATGGAACGAGTTCATACCACTGCAAAGTTTTCTTACAGTGATCGCAATGAGATCGACCTTTGAGCGGATTCTCCCCTGTCTTTGTTCTAGAGATAAGAACATTCGTAAACGATCCGAATATCAGACCAAGAAAAGCAAAAAGAATTATTAACATGGCTTACGGGCTTAGGGTATATTGGCCAGCTTCTAAACAGATTTTGATAGTGTAATTGCGGCTATTGGCATAGAGGACTTGAATTTGAGCTGGAGTTGTCTCATTAATCGTACAAGAGCCCAAGGCTGCCGCAGAAGTTGAAAACGATTGATTAGTAAAGGTATAAACAGTACCAGTGGTTGGATCTTTGAAATTCGCGCAGGCATTCGCCAGATAATTTTGGGAACAAAATGGTTTTGTTGCGTCCAATACATTGCCAGCTCCTAAACCAACATCTGTGCCTGCTACTGGCAACTGCCCATTATTATTCTGAATCCACTGCTCAAGCGCAGTCGATAAATCTGTAGCTGCTTTTCGTCTGGCAGTGTCACGACTTGAACGCTGTGCAGTTCCAACTGCGATGAAAACAAGTGCCGTAATAAGTGCAGCAATAGCTAAAACCATCAAGACTTCTAATATCGTGAAGCCGTGAAGTATCTTATGAACTTGTTTGTGACGTTTTTGTGGTTTCATCTTTCCTCTAATAAGCATAAGAGACTTTAATTACTAATGCAAACGGAAGCACCAGCAGTTTCTGAGTAGTACGCTACAGCAAATTTGGTAGCGCTAGCAGCTGCTACGACCTTACCAGCTGTTCCACCAGAGCCACAAGCACCAGGACCATAAGCATAGTTTCCTACACCACTGGCGGCTGTTCCTGAAGCAGCAGCAGCAGTTGTGGTAGCTCCACTTGGCAAGTTGGCATT
>CAZGCZ010000066.1:0-3429 GCA_964524615.1 uncultured Candidatus Saccharibacteria bacterium | reverse complement strand
TGTTGATTTTGCTTATGAAGTGTCTCGCTCCTTAGCCGCTTGCGAAGGTGCCTTAGTGGTGGTTGATGCATCGCAAGGAATACAGGCGCAAACGCTGGCCAATGTTTATCTGGCTATTGAGGCTGGGCTTACCATTATTCCAGTAATTAACAAGATTGATCTTCCAGCGGCTAACCCAGACAAAGTAGCTGCAGAAATTGCTACGTTACTTGGTGTTAGCAGTGATGAAGTATTAAGAGTGTCAGCTAAAGAGGGAACAAATATTACTCATTTGCTTGATATGATTCTTGAGAAGATTCCCGAGCCAGCTGGAAACCCAACTCAACCGCTGCGAGCCCTTATTTTTGACTCTATTTACGACGAATATCGTGGGGTAATTCTGTATGTTCGAGTAGTTGATGGCGAATTAGAGAAAAGTAGCAAAATTCAGCTCATGGCCACAAAAAACCTGACCGAAGCTTTGGAGGTAGGCCATTTTGCTCCCATTAAAACCGCTGACCAGCGTTTAGGCAATGGCCAAATTGGTTATGTAGTAACTAATCTAAAATCAGTTGAAGAAGCCCGAGTTGGAGATACTATTACCTTAGTTACAAATCCTGCTCAATCGGCTCTGGCGGGGTATCGCGAGGTAAAGCCCTACGTCTATGGTGGTTTTTTTCCTGTTTCAGCGGCAGATTATCCAACGCTGCGCGAAGCTATCAAAAAGCTTAAACTAAATGATGCGGCGCTTCATTACGAACCAGAGAATTCACAAGTTTTAGGTTTTGGCTTTAGGTTAGGTTTTTTGGGATTATTACATTTAGAGATTGTGCAGCAAAGGCTCGAGAGAGAATTCAATCTGGCTCTTGTGGTTACTAATCCATCGGTTGATTATATTATCCGATTCACCAATGGTGAAGAAAAAACTATTCAAAGTGCTGCTGATATGCCGGATCCGGTAAGAATTGAAGAAATCCGTGAACCTTGGATTAATGGAGAAATTGTGACACCAAAAGAGTACCTTGGTGGGGTTATCCAGCTAATTACTAGTGTACGAGGTTTGCAAAAAAATCTCAGCTATCTTGATGAAGGAATTGCGCTCATCCGCTTCGAAGCCCCATTAGCAGGTGTGCTAACAGATTTCTATGACAATCTTAAGAGTGTGACATCTGGATATGGCTCGTTTAATTATGATCTGATTGACTATCGTGCGTCAGATCTTGTTCGTCTTGATGTTTTAATAAACTCCGATCGAATCGATAGCTTAAGTCTTATTGTACATCGGTCTGAAACAGAAAGTTTGGGCAGAAGCATAGTTGAGAAGCTCAAAGAAATTATCCCGCGACAGCTTTTTGAAGTGAGCGTGCAAGCCGCGATCGGCGGACGAATTTTAGCCCGCGAAACGGTCCGGCCAATGGGGAAGAATGTTACAGCCAAGCTTTATGGTGGAGATGTCAGTCGCAAGAATAAGCTTTTGGATAAGCAAAAAAAAGGTAAGAAACGAATGAAGCAAATCGGCAAAGTCGAAATTCCCGCCGAAGCCTTCATGGTAATGGTAAAAAAAGACTAAAATTTACCTCGAGCAGAAGCTGCTTATGGTTTATAATAATATCGAGTACCCGCCGTAGTCATAGTTTTTTCGCGTACTCACTGGCAAAAACATAAGAGGGTTATTATGGATCAGGGCGGCAATCCGCAACATCAGTCAAATATGCATCCGCAAGCTGCATCAGCAGCTCCAAATTCTGCACACCCTCAACCAGTAGCAGACAATACCGCCGTGCCCAATTCACATCCCCAGCAGCAGCCAGCTACTCACCAGCCAGATCCTCATAAACCAATCACGCCCACTCCTGCCCAGCAGAATAATTCCCATCCTACTCTTAGTTCAGAAAATGAAGCTGATTTACCGTCAATCCCCAATGATGCCCCAGTAGAATCTACAGCTGCTAGCGAATTAGATAACCGCATCAAAGGTATTTTGCTGCAAAAATCCCATCTTAATCAGCATGATTTGCAAAGAGCTGAAAGATTTGCAACAGCGCATCGTATTTCCTTTCTTGACTACATCGTTAGTCAAAATATGATCTCAAAAGATGATTTGGGGCAGGCGCTAGCTCAATCATTTGGCATTACTTACGCTGATCTAGAACGGTATCAACCAAGCAAAACGCAGATTGGACGAATACCATCAGAGCTTGGGCAGAAATATCGTGTTTTTGTTTTTCGAGAAGATGAAAAAAGCGTAGTTGTGGCAACCGACCGGCCGGGTGAAGCTGGATTACTTCAGCAACTTCAGCCTCTTTTTGGCGGGAAAACTGTGACGCTAGCCTACACCATGCCAGATGTGATTGAGCCGCTGCTGGTTTATTATCGTAAACCACTTGTCACACGGTTTGCTCAAATTATCCAGGAGCAACAGCATGTTGCGCCGGAAATTATCGATGAAATTGTTAAAGATGCGATTGCCTATAAAGTCAGTGATATCCATATTGAACCAGAAGAAAGTGTAGTAGTCATTCGTTTTCGCATTGATGGGCTACTGCAAGAAGCCGGGCAGCTGCCAAAGCAATATTATGATAATATTTTGAATCGATTAAAAATCCAGGCTCACATGCGCATCGACGAACATGGTGGTAGCCAAGACGGGGCTATTCGTTACGTGGTTGATGAGCAGCCAATTGATATTCGTATTTCGATTGTGCCTACACTTGATGGGGAGAAAGTAGCATTGCGATTATTGGCTGAATACTCGCGAAACCTCAGTTTTAAAAGTGTTGGTCTTAATGTTCTTGATACAAAGATAGTGGAGGATCAAGCTCATCGTCCGTTCGGTATGATTGTAACAACTGGCCCAACTGGATCAGGTAAAACCACAACGTTATATTCTTTGCTTAAGACACTCAATAAGCCAGATATTAATGTAACTACAATTGAAGATCCGGTAGAATATAAAATCTTTGGAATTAATCAGATTCAAGTTAACCCACGAACTGACTTAACTTTTTCACAAGGTTTGCGAACGATTGTGCGCCAAGACCCTGATATTATTTTGGTCGGTGAAATTCGTGATACGGAAACGGCTAAGTTGGCTGTTAACGCAGCATTAACTGGCCATTTGTTGCTTTCAACGTTTCACGCAAATGATGCGGCTACGGCCATACCTCGATTTATCGATATGGGTGTTGAACCGTTTTTGCTGGCCTCGACGCTTAATGTAGTGATTGCACAGCGACTAGTTCGTATGATTCACGAGTCTTGCCGAGCTAGCTACCAAATTAGTCTTGATGAGCTTAAATTTAAATTGCCTGATGCTGAGCGCTATTTCAAAGGCCCAACCGCTACTCTCTATTATGGTCGCGGCTGTGAAGCCTGCAATTTTACTGGATTTAAAGGCAGAACCGCTATTTATGAGTTACTCAATGTGACACCGGCAATTAAAGATCTTAT
>CAZGCZ010000065.1:0-10275 GCA_964524615.1 uncultured Candidatus Saccharibacteria bacterium | reverse complement strand
GGCCATTGTTGATATTGATAATTATGCCAAACGTTTGCGGCCCAAACGCATTGTCGAAATTAACTCAACCGCTGAAGGTGGCGGGGTAGCCGAGATGCTTAAAAGCTACATTCCTCTGATGGCAGACGTTGGTATGAAAGTGGCCTGGCGGGTATTGATGCCAGACACTCAGTTTTTTAAAGTTACCAAAACAATTCATAATTGCCTGCAAGGCATTTGTCCGCTTCCACCAACCGAAGACCTTAAATATTATAGTGATTATCTTGCCAGGCAAGCCAAATATATCCCCGAAGCTGACTTATATGTACTGCATGATCCACAAACACTTGGGTTGATCGACCATTTGCCAAAAGACGTGCCTATAATTTGGCGTTGCCATATTGATTTGACGAGTGCCGACAGCGCAACACTTGAATGGGTACGTTCCTACTACGAGCGGTGCGCTAAAGTGATTTTTTCACTTGATAATTATGCGCTGGGGATTGATAAGAAAAAAATTGCTATTATCGAGCCAGCCATTGACCCGGTCAGTGATAAGAATAAGCCATTAACTGCGGCCCAAATCTCCAAAGCCCTGTCGGAATTTAATATTGATACCAAACGCCCATTTATTACTCAAATTAGTCGCTTCGATAAGTTTAAAGACCCAATTGGAGTGCTGGATATATTTGCGGGACTAAAGAAAAAAATGCCCGATCTTGGGTGTGTTTTGATGGGCAGCTACGCCACGGATGACCCAGAAGGGTATCCATATTTCCAGCAGCTGAGGCGCAAGGTAAGCGAGCTAAAACTACCTCATGTACGACTGATTACCAAAGACGACGACACCTTAGTAAATGCTCTACAGCGCTCAGCAGTATGTGTGCTGCAAAACTCCAGTCGCGAGGGTTTTGGTCTGACAGTGACTGAAGCGCTCTATAAGGGCAATATTGTATTTGCCAAGCCAGTCGGCGGGATTGCCCTGCAGGTAATAGAAGGTAAAACCGGTTATTATCTGTTTGATGATCTTCAAAAAAATATCGATCGTATCCATCGTGTGCTGGCCTCACGAGATGATTTGGCAACAATTCGCAAAAACGCCACAAAGTACATTCGTGATAATTTTTTGATCACAAGAATGTTAGCAGACCATTTGCGTTTGTATTGTGAAGTTTTATATCTTCAATAAAAATTTGTGCTCAAATATAAAAAAGTTTCAAAAAGCTATTGCTTTTATTATCATAAGCAGTTAAAAAAGAGTTATGAAAGCAATTGTCAGACTTTTTTTGGGCGGCTTCATGATCAACATGGTCGCTTTTTTGTTTGCTCCAGTCATGACTGTTCATGCAGCTACGAATTTAATTACTAATCCATCAGCTGAGCAAACCAATGCAGCAGGTACTTTGCCAACTAATTGGCAAACTGACCGTTGGGGTAAAAATACTACCACATTTTCTTATGTTAATAGCGGATATAATTCCAGTAAAAGCTTAAAGGTGCAGATGACTAGTCATTCATCAGGCGATGCTAAATGGTTTTTTGACCCGGTAAGCGTTTCACCTAGCACAGATTACAGTTTTACTGACGTTTATCAATCAAATGTCACAACTAGTCTTGTGGCAATGAGCCTAAACTCATCTAATCAGCCAACCTATTTTGATATTGCAGCATCAGTACCAGCGTCATCTAGCTGGAAGCAGCAAACTTTTACTGTTCATACACTAGCAACTACCAAAAAGCTGACAATTCTGCACTTAATCAAAAAGGTTGGCTGGCTGCAAACTGATGAAATGGGTTTGGTAGCTGGCACAAGCACACCGCCACCGCCCGATCCCATCCCAACGCCACCGCCAACACCAACTCCTGGCAACGAAATTGCCATACCAAACTTCTCAGTCGAGCAACCCTCAAGCAATGCATCAATTCCAGCTTCATGGCAGCAAAGTAGCTGGGGGACGAACACACCCAGCTATCAATACATTAATGGCGACGGACACGATGGTACTCATAGCGTTAAATTGACGATGAGTAATTACTCATCCGGCGACGCCAAGTGGTTATTTAACCCCATTACGCTACCTACCAATGCTGATTATCAATTTACAACTTGGTATAAGAGTAATACCATCCCTCATGCAGTCGTTATGTATACTAAGTCTGATGGCAGTGAAGACTATTTTGGCCTGTCAGACCCACAACCGCCAGCTAACAGTGATACCGTCTGGCAGCAATATCATGGGATATTTAATGTGCCAATTGGAGTGCAAAGTGTTTCTGTATTCATGTTCCTAACCAACAACGGCTGGCTCCAAACTGATGATTATCATATTGCGACATTCCAATATACTCCTTTTAACCGCGGTATTGTAACCCTGACCTTTGATAACGGTTTTGAGGATAATATCACCACAGCCATCCCGGTGTTAGATCAATATGGCTTTAAAACCACCTATTGTTATTCGACAGAGTATATTGAGGGCCAACCAAGCCAAGTAGCCACCGTTCAGGCAGTCACAGCTCATGGCCATGAAGTTTGCTCGCATTCAGTGCACCATGAGGACCTCACACTGCTTAATGTTGCCACGCTTGATTATGAGTTGTCTCATTCTAAAGACTACTTGCAGTCTATTACTGGACAGCCGGTTAGCAAGTTTATCACACCGTTCGGCGCATACAACTCCACAGTTCTTAACGAAATAAAGAAATATTATGTTTCAAATCGTAATACTGACGAAGGCTTCAATAGCAAGGATAATTATGATGCCTATAATTTGCGGGTTCAGAATATGGATCCAACTACGACACTAGCTCAATTTCAGGGATGGGTGAATAAGGCCAAATCTGATCGCACCTGGCTAGTAATTGTATATCATGCCGTTCACAATACCAATCTTGATACATTTGACACCAAAGTTGCCGACTTTAAGGCTCAGATGGCGTGGCTAGCTGGTGCTGGGATACCGGTCGAGCGATGGGATACGGCTTTGGCCGAAATTCACCCTCAGCTTTAATAACTTTTGCTCCCAAAACAGCTATAATTGAAAGATAGGCGTATTTTCGATACAATATGCCGATAGTGGGGCGTGGCCAAGTGGTAAGGCAACGGCTTTTGGTGCCGTCATTCGTAGGTTCGAATCCTACCGCCCCAGCCATGAGTCTGAAGTTTACAATAGTAGACACCAGGCTCATTGTTACGCAATAACGCTTATGCTAAACTAAGCTCAAGTTAAACACGGGCGAAAAAATGGGTAAGAAGATATCAGGTTTAGTACTTCCAGGAATGATTATATTAGCGTGGATCCTGGCACTTTCTGGCTCAACTCCTCCGGGAGCAGTAGCAGGCGAGGCCAATGCTGTGTCATATCTGCGCTGGATTCTCTATTTTGCTGGTTTTGTGTTTATTTTTTCATCAGTCATGCACTCGGTTTTTGCAAAAAGCATGGCCAAATCAATTGGCTGGAAAACAAATGGTTTTCAATACGAAATCGCCGCTGTTAGTCTGGGTCTAGGCCTAGCTTGTTTTTATGCTACTTACCATAGCAAAGAAGCCTGGATTGCGGTGTCACTACCAATTATTTCATTTCTATTCTTGGCCGGTGTTAATCACTTAATCGAGATTATCAAGAAAAAGAACTATGCGCCAAACAATTCTATGATATTAGTTTGGGATTTTGGCGTGCCTATCTCCTTAGTCTTGCTTCTGATGACAATTGTGAAGCTTTAAATAGTTTTAGGAGTATAATAGCCATATGAATAAATCAAAACTCGAACCATATCTCTGCTTTAATGGTAATTGCAAAGAGGCTATGGAGTTCTACCAAAGCGTACTTGGTGGAAAATTAGAAATTAGCACGTTTGGTGATTACGCCAGTGCTGAAATGCCTGTAGCAGACGAGCAAAAAGATAAAGTTATGCACGCTACGCTCAACAATGACTTATTAAGCTTCATGGCTAGTGATAGTATGCCAGACCGTCCAGTAGAATTTGGCGGCAGCATTAGTATGTCAATCGCGGGCACTGATGAAGGGCAATTGAAAGGCTTCTTCAAAGGCTTAAGCGAAGGCGGAAAAGTCACATTGCCGCTTGCTAAGCAAGTTTGGGGCGATCAGTTTGGTATGCTCACCGACAAATATGACATTCAGTGGATGATTAATATAGGTACTGAAGAAACAGCTGCCAAAAATAAAGCTATGGAGTAGTTAAGGCCTTAAGGTCTGGATCTTTATTTGGTAGATCTTTAGATAAGAAAATTGAGAGTAAGGCAATCACTAGAATAAAGAATAGGGCGTCTTTTAAGCCATTTACTTGAGCATCAGCATAATGCTGACTTATTTCGCTAGCTTCTGCTTGAGTGGCATCTTTAGATAAGGCTAATTGTTCGGCTTGCTGTTGAGACACAATGCCAATACCGCTTTGTGTAGCCGTGTTAATCTGATCCTTCGTGCTAGTTGATAACTGGCTTTGATTAATTGAAGAACTAAATCCACTCAGAAGGGTTGCTACGAAGACTGAGCCTACCAGTGCAGTACCAATGGAAGAGCCAAGGTTTTGAAAAGTTCCTTGCAGCCCACCAGCCTCGGCAATGTCTTCTTTACTGACTGAGGACATATTGATATTACCAATCTGTGATGCCAGAAGTCCAAGCCCGCCGCCAGTTAAGAACATTCCAATACTAAACCACAAGCCATTCAGCGTTGGCGCAATAGTACCAATCAGTACCAATGAGCCCACCACCAAGAGAATTTGGCCGGCTCGAACTATTCTACGTGGTGAGTAATTCGTAACCATTTTTGAACCCAGAACTGAGAATAGAATTAGCCCAATGGAAAGCGGCATGATTTTTTTGCCTGTTTGCAGTGCATCATAGCCCAGGATAGTTTGCAAATAAATTGGTATAGTGAAAAATATTGCGGCTGTGATAAAGTATTGCGACCCAAGTACTCTTAAGCCACTTTTTAGTACGGATATTTTTAGAAGAGAAACTTTGAGCAGTGGGGTCTTATTCTGCTGCTCAAGACTTGATTCAATCTTGAAGAAGTACCAGAGCAGTAGTGAACCGATTAATATGAGATACGCAACTATTGATATACCGAGCGGCGCAATTTGATGCCCAGCTATTACTGGCTTTGCCAGAGGGGTAACCCACCCCCAGGTCTTGCTTTGTAAGATACCGAGGACTAACACCCCCATGCCTAAAGCTGAAATAATAGCTCCTTTACCATCAAGCTTTGGTTTGGAAGTAAGTTTTTTATCAAGGATTTTGCCTGATACTAGCAGAACCGCCACCATCACGATTGTTTCGGCAAAAAAGACATATCGCCATGAAAAATAGGTAGTAACATAACCGCCAATTAATGGACCGGCGGCTGCTGCTAAGCCACTTGCTACACCAATAATAGAAAAGGCCACCAAACGATCTTTGCCTTTGTAGTTTGCGGCGGCTAATGCTGCAATTGCTGGGATGACTAGTACGGCGCCTAATCCTTCAACAAGCGACCAACCAAACATCAAAATCCCAATGCTAGTAGCCAAGCCGGTAATGAGTGAGCCAATACCATAAACAATAGCGCCAATACGAAAGGCTGGTAGTCTGCCCCAGATGTCGCCTAATTTTGCACCTGTCAGCATCAATGCAGCCATGGTAAGTGTGTAGAAAGTTATGGCAGCTTGCATACCCGTGATTGTGGTACCCAAGTCCCTTGCCACATTGGAGATTGAAACATTCATTACAGTACTATCAAGCACCATAACGAATTGGGCGGCCCCTAAGATTATAATGACAAACCATTTTTTCATTATTACTGAGTATACCATTATTAGATGTAATATGGTATAATTATAAAACTTATTGAAATTAGCACGCCTTGAGGCGTTATTTTTTATGCAGTATGACCCAAAAAACATTCGAAATATTGCTGTTATTGCTCACGTAGATCACGGTAAAACCACCTTGGTAGATGAGTTATTGAAGCAATCCAAAACTTTTCGCGATAATCAGGCGGAAATGGGACAGACGCTCATCATGGATAGTGGTGACCAGGAGAAAGAGCGGGGGATTACTATCACCGCTAAGGTAACAGCTATTTCGCACGGACAGCACCGCATTAATATTATTGACACACCAGGTCACGCGGACTTTAGCGGAGAAGTTGAGCGCATTCTTAATATGGCTGACGGTTGTTTGTTGATTGTTGATGCTCAAGAAGGGCCAATGCCCCAGACCAAATTTGTTCTAAGCCAAGCCTTGGCGCATAATCTTAAGCCGATTGTCATTATTAACAAAATTGATAAATCAGGCTCACGCATTGCCGAAGTAGAAAATGAATTAGCTGATCTCTTTTTAGAGTTGGTTGTACACGAAGACCAGCTGCATTATCCGGTTTATTATGCGATTGGGCGCGAAGGGAAAGCTTGGGCGAAACAACCTGATAATACTGCTGATGCTGCCGATCTCTCGGTAATTTTTGATGCAATTATTGCTGATATTCCAGCCCCGAGCGTGGAACCAGATAAACCTTTGCAAATGTTAGTGACAGCACTGGTCTATGACAAATATAAAGGCAAGTGCGCATTGGGTAGAATTCATCGAGGACAGGTAAAAAGTGGTGAACAGGTCTCAATTTGCAAAAAAAATGGAACAGTTACAAAAGCCAGAATTGATTCAATTATTATTAGTCAGGGTCTGGAAACTGCTAGTATCGCAAAGGGCATTGCAGGGGATATCGTTCAGCTGACTGGGCTTGGCGATATTCAAATCGGAGAAACAATTGCTGATAACCTCAATCCAGAAGCTTTGCCGGTTCTGGAAATTGAAGAGCCGACACTACAAATTTATATTGGTCCTAATACTAGCCCGCTAAAAGGCACTGAGGGCGATATACTAACTGGAAATCAAATTGGAGCTCGTCTTCACAAGGAACTAGAAACCAATATTGGCTTGAGAGTGGTGAGCGAAGGTAAGGGCTTTTTGGTGTCTGGGCGTGGTGAACTGCATTTGAGTGTTTTAATTGAAACAATGCGACGCGAGGGGTTTGAGCTTGAAGTTGGGCGACCAGTGGTGGTGACAAAAGAAATAGATGGAGTGGTGCAGGAGCCTATGGAAGAACTAATCATTGAAATACCGGCTGATCATGCTGGAGCTGTGCAGATGGAGCTTGGAATGCGCAGAGCTGTCTTAACCGACCAATTTACTACCTCGCAAATGGTTATGAAGCTGGTATATCAAATACCGACTCGTTTGCTGCTTGGTTTGCGTAATGTTTTGCTCACAAAAACCAAAGGCACTATTATAATGAATTCAATTATCACAGGATATCAGCCATTGGGTAGTGAGCTTAAACAGCTCCGTAATGGCGTACTCATAGCTTTTGAGTCGGGCGTCACAACACCGTATGCCCTACAAAGCGCTCAAGAACGAGGGACTACCTTTATTGGGCCAGCGCAGAAGGTATACGCTGGGCAAATCGTTGGGCTTAATTCGCGCGGTGACGACATGGAAATCAACGTTTGCCGCGAAAAGCATCTCACTAATATGCGCAGTAGCAGTAGTGACGGTGTGGTTCAATTAACTCCTCCTACAATTTTAAGTCTCGAAGAGTGTATAGACTTTATTGAAAGCGATGAATTAGTTGAAGTAACTCCCAAATCACTTCGCTTGCGCAAACGTGAGCTGGAAGCTAATAAACGCAAGAAACGCTAATTTACATCTGAACAAGCCATAGACTTATCAAGAGCTGCTATCTCATGTATTCTTAAAACATGGAAGCAAGCCAAAAAGCAGGACTTAAAGATTTAGCGGCAAAAAAGAAACTCTTGTTACTGCTATCGATTGTAGTAGTGGCCGTGGGGGTGGCGCTAACCTACTTTTACTTTGAGTATGCGGTGCGCCATTCAATTGATTATATTTGGGATAGTCTACTTAATACCGATCTTCACAGAGCCTTAGTTGTCCCAACCTGTATCTTGCTCAGTTTGGTCTTTTTTGGGATACAGCACTATATAGATCAAGCTTCAGAGAAACAGGAAAGCCATGGGCTGGGTGAGGCACCAAACCCAACTATTCTAAACTTTATGAAAGTACTGGGAATTGGTTTTTTCTCACTGGTTGCTGGCGCTTCTTTAGGGCCAGAAGCCATTTTGGTGCCAGCCAGCCTCATAATTGGTGGCTATATTGGCACGAAACTATTTAAAAGCGAATCACAGATTGCCAAATTACTTAGTATGGTTGGTTTTGTAGCCTTGTTTGCAGCGTTTTTTAACTCGTTTATTGCTGGTATGCTAGGTCTTCTGCTTGTTACGAAACAAGTAAAGATTAAGTTGAATGCTGCGTTAGTGATTATAGCTGCGCTAGCTTCCGTTGTGACTATTTTGGTACTCAAATTGTTGTCTTCGTCGCCATACGCTAAGCTACCACCTCATCATTGGCAAATCACTGTCAGTAGTGTCTTAGTAATGGTTGGTTTATTTGCTGGTGGATATGCAATAACGTATTTACTCAACGGCACACACCAGCTATTTGAGGGGGTGAGGAAGTTATTTACCGAAAGAAACTGGCTAATTCGCGCTCTTCTAGCCTCTGCTGGCCTATCGCTTCTGTATTTGCTTGGCGGAACCTTAGTCGAGTTTACTGGTAATGAATCAATTGTACCTATGCTCCAAAAAGCCGCCAGTCTTGGGGTAGTGGGGCTGCTTTGGATTCTCGTCATTAAAATTTTGGCTATTGCATGGTCAAAAACACTTGGCTATCGAGGTGGATTGGTTTTTCCGAGTATCTTTGTGGCGAGTGTGCTGGTTGCGATAGCACAAATGTATGTTCAGCAAACTAGTTTTATACTTGGCCTTATTGCGGTTATGGCTGGTATACTAATTGCCAATAACAAAGTCAAAATACTATTTTAACTTAATACTGAAAATAGGCGATCAGGTACGAATCTGGTACAATTATAGTATCTAGAAGCAAGCCAAGCTTGTCGATTGAGTGGCAAGGAGAAACACTCATATCTCATTCCGGAGCAAAAATAACAAAGGTTCCGGATCATGCAATTTTTTATACCGAAAGCAAAACGAGGTCAAAAAGTATCGACCTATGAAGAAATCGTTACAGCTCTCAAAAGCCAATTAAGGTGCGATATTACTGATCGACGAATATTTAGTATGGAATATGATCATGATAAGCATCACTATCGTGCAGAAGTAGGTCAACTTGAACAGATTCAAAACCGATACAAGATCATGGCAATTTTAGAAGCTAATCTGTTTATTATCTACACACAGGACAGAAAAGGCGAAGATGCTTTAATCATTATGGTTAATAAAGATGAAGTCACAGCAGTGCAGGATTTTAGCTGAATTAGCTTACATTGACAATCAATACCGTATATGCTAATATAAACCAACTTAATAACTCTTAGGATGAATACTGAGTATATCTACGGATCTCGCTGTTCATCAGCGAAAGCAAAGATAGAAAGGTATTTTTGAGTAATAACTCAACATATCGGCCGCGTCGTTCCAATAACGCCAGACCGAATCATAATAGAAGTAATAATTATAATCGAGGCAGTCGTGGGGGATATAATCGAGGACGTTCTGGTGCTCGCGGATCTAGCATTGACCCTCAGCGTTTTGTAAATACTGCCGTAAAACCGCAAGATGAAATTACGTTTGTGCCTGAGCATAGCTTTAGTGATTTTGGGTTTTTGCAAGTAATTAACCAAACACTTGAGCATCGCGGTTATACCACGCCAACTCCGATTCAAGATGGGGCAATCAAGCCAGCCCTTGAAGGCAAAGATGTAATTGGTCTAGCGAATACTGGTACCGGTAAAACAGCTGCTTTTGTATTACCAATAATCCAGCGATTAAAAACCAGCACAGACGGACAAACTGCTTTAATCATGGCACCAACTCGAGAACTAGCAGTTCAAATTGATGAAGAGTTTCGGCTATTTGCTCGGGATCTTAAACTCTACTCAGCACTTTGTGTAGGTGGGGTTAACATGGGGCGGCAGATTAATCAGCTTTCTAGGCGTCCGCAAGTTGTGATTGGTACGCCCGGGCGTTTGAAAGATCTTTCAAATCGCGGTGTCTTAAAGCTTGATAAGGTTGGTATTCTAGTGCTTGATGAAGCTGATCGCATGCTTGATATGGGTTTTATTCGCGATATCCGCTATTTATTGACAAAATTGCCGAACCAGCGTCAGTCATTATGCTTTAGTGCAACGATAACTCGCCAAGTAAGTGAATTGCTTGAAGAGATGTTATCTAACCCAGTAACAATTTCTGTCAGAACTCGTG
>CAZGCZ010000064.1:0-13152 GCA_964524615.1 uncultured Candidatus Saccharibacteria bacterium | reverse complement strand
CAATTTAAACAAAGTAAAGTGAAGTGATGGCAAAAAATATTTTTCAACGACCTCGCGGTACCTATGATATTACACCTCCAGACTATGAACAGTGGCGAAATCTTATAAGTAGTTTTGAGCAGGTTTGTCTTGATACTGGGTTTGATCGTATTAGTACCCCAGTTTTTGAATCAGAACAGCTTTTTACACGCAGTGTTGGTGAAAAAACCGAAGTAGTCGCTAAGGAAATGTACACGTTTGAAGATCGCTCAGGAAATCGTTTGAGCTTGCGTCCCGAAGGCACAGCACCGATCGTACGAGCCTATTTGGAAAATGGGATGAGCAATCGACCTAAGCCAATTAAGCTTTATATGATTGAGCCAATGTTTCGTTATGACCGGCCGCAGGCTGGGCGCTACCGGCAGTTTTACCAGGCTGGGGTAGAGGTTTTTGGTAGTTCGGAACCCTTGGTAGACGCGCAAGTTATTGCGCTAGCTGCCCGTTATCTACGACGGCTTGGTATTGAGTTTAGTTTACAAATCAACTCCATTGGCAGCCCTTCGTCTCGCAAGGCTTATATTGCAAAATTAGTCGAATATTTTAAGCCGCATGTCAAAAAACTACCGCAACTAGCCCAAGAGCAACTCCAAACCAATCCATTGCGTATTTTGGATAGCAAGGAAAAATCGGTGCAAAAACTCATCGCTTCTGCTCCCCAAATTATTGATTTTCTGGATAGGTCGTCAGCGCTGCATTTTGAACAAGTACTCGAATATTTAGACCGTTTTGGTATTGAATACGATCTTAATACAAGCCTGGTGCGTGGGCTTGATTATTACACCGGAACGCTGTTTGAGTTTTGGGGAAGTCACCAGGGCATGCAAAATGCTCTTGGCGGAGGGGGGCGCTATGATGGCTTAATTGAACAGCTGGGTGGCCGTAGTACCCCTGCTACAGGGTTTGGCCTAGGTTTAGAGCGGCTACTTAATGAAATGCAAAAACGAAATCTTAAAGTTGTACCAAAACCCAAAAGCGTTTATTTGGTGAGCATTGGCGATGAGGCTAAAGAGCAGGCATTCTTGCTCGAGCAGCAACTACTTGATGCCGGAGTAAGTACAATTTGTGAATTAACCCGCAAAAACTTAAGTGATCAGCTCGCTCGAGCTGCTAAGCTTGGAGTTGATTACGCTTTAATCATCGGCAAAAAAGAACTCATTGATGAAACGGTTATTATTAAAGAAATGATTAGCAGTAACCAAGAAGTAGTCAGTGTGGCGAAAGTTGCGCCAGAATTAGCCCGACGACTCAACACTGAAGCTTGAAAAAATACCTGAAATAGGATACAATGTTGTGGTTATGCTCGTAGTTACCCGCAAAGACAGTAAAGAACCAGTAGAAAATCTCGTCCGGCGTTTCAATAAGAAAGTCGCTCAGTCGGGAGTTTTAGTTGTGGCCAAGAAAAAAATGTATTTTGAAAAACCACTTACTAAACGCGAGCAACGTGAAATTGCCTTACGCAAACGTGCACGAAAAGATCAAAAAACTCGAGAAATGCTTGGGATTCGATGAATTTGCTCGAACAACTTGAGTCAGATCTCAAAGAAGCCTCTCGCATGCGAGATGAGCTACGCTTGAGTGTGCTGCGGATGCTCAAAGCAGCCCTAAAAAATCAGGAGATTGAAGTAGGTCATGATCTTTCTATGCCCGAAGTTTTAGCTGTTCTTCAAAAAGAAGCAAAAAAGCGTCAAGATTCTGCCAAAGCGTATACGGAGGCTAACCGCCCAGAATTAGCTGCCCAGGAAGAGTCCGAAGCCAAAATGATTGAGAGTTATCTCCCTGATCAGCTTTCTGATGAACAACTCGACAAAATTATTTCAGAAGTTTTGTCAGAAACTGGTATCAGCACAAAAGCCGAAATGGGCAAAGCAATGAGTCAAGTTATGCCCAAGGTAGCTGGCCGAGCCGATGGTAAGCGAGTTAGCGAACGTCTTGCTAGTAAATTATCCTAAAGTAGCCTGTATTGATAACAATTCAACTATCCAGCCCAGCCCCTGCCGATATTAATAAGCGTCAATTAAGCCTCGTGAGTAAGGAATTGGCAAAAATCCGACCTCAAATTCAAGGAGTGATTAACGTACAGTTTGTGAATGAAGCAGACTCGCGAAAGTATAACAAGCGTTATGCTGGTAATGATTATCCAACGGATGTACTCAGTTTTTCCTATAACGAATTAAAGTTAGAACAAAAAACTAATATTGAACTTAGTACTGATGAATTAGGTGATATTGTAATTTGTACTCCAATCGCTCGCCAACAAGCTAGCGAGCACAATATAGAACTTCAAGCCGAACTTTTACTACTTCTGGTGCATGGCTGTCTTCATATTTTAGATTTAGATCATAGTAAAAATAATGATAAAACTGGCTTTGCTAACTATCAAAATGCTATTATGAAAGCATTGAATTTACCTGCTCGGGAATATTTCTAATGATTACATTTCGTAGTTTTCGCAACGCTTTTCATGGCTTGATTTTGGTACTGTCTCGAGAACGTAACGCTCGGATTCATTTGACGTTTGCAGTTTTAGCTATTATTGCAGGGATATTATTTCATATTACTAAGGATGAATTTTTGGTAATTATTTTGTCGATTATCCTGGTTTTCTTTGCTGAAATCATTAATACTGCAATTGAGCGGACGCTCGATTTAACATATCAGGAAAATAACCAACTGGTTCGTTTTGTAAAAGATACTACCGCTTCAGGAGTTTTGGTCACTGCTGCTGGAGCAATATTAGTGGGGGTTTTGATATTTGGACCCCACCTGCTAAAATTGGTCGGATTATGAAAGAAACAATTATAATTTTGGGGCCTCCAGGTGCAGGGAAGGATACGCAAGCTGCATTGCTGGAGAAAAAATTTGGCTATCATGTAGTGAATACTGGCGCTGAAGTGAGAAAGCTTATGGCTCAAGATAGAGAATTACGAGAGCAAATTAATCAAGGCCAACTTGTGGATGATAAATTGGTAAATGATATTGTCGCTACATCATTTGATAAGCTTACCGTCAACCAAAGAGTTTTAACGGATGGATTCCCTAGAAGAGTAGTGCAAGCGCAATGGTTTGATGGTTTTTTAGCAGAAGCAGGCCGCATGGTTGAGGCAGTTATATATCTCAATTTAACCGAAAATCTGTCTTTAGAGCGGCTTAAATCGCGTCACCGCATTGATGATAATCCAGACATTATTCGCCATAGGCTAACCATATTTAATCATGAAACAAGCCAGGTGTTAGAGTATTACAAAAAACGCGATATCACAGTTGATATTAACGGTGATCAGCCGATCGATATCATTCATCAGCAAATAATTGAGGCATTACAATGAAAACTCAAATAAAG
Source organism: uncultured Candidatus Saccharibacteria bacterium (assembly GCA_964524615.1). Lineage (GTDB taxonomy): Bacteria > Patescibacteriota > Saccharimonadia > CAILAD01 > JBBSBN01 > CAZGCZ01. The sequence goes on along the minus strand of CAZGCZ010000064.1, from coordinate 9,773 downwards.
ACGAGCGAAGAAATTGAGGCAATGCGCAAAAGTGGGCAAATCTTAGCAACGGTCCTGCAGGAACTTACTCAGGCAGCGAAACCGGGAGTGAAAACTATAGAATTAGACTCAATGGCTCGAGAAATAACTCAAAAAATGGGCGGAACTCCAGCTTTTCTTGGCTATAACCAATTCCCAGCTGCTATTTGTATATCTATTAATAATGAAATTGTTCATGGTATTCCGTCGCAAAAAACTATCTCAGAAGGAGATATTGTAGGCTTGGACTATGGAGTAACATATCAAGGGATGATCACCGATAGCGCGGTAACAATCCCTATTGGAGATGTTTCTAAAGAGGCCGCAAGGCTATTAAAAGGCACCAAACTAGCCTTAGACCGAGCGATTAATGTCGTAAAAGATGGTGTACGAGTAGGGGATATTGGTGAGGCAGTTGAAAAAAGCATTAACGCAGACAATTTAGCAGTGATTTATACTCTGGGCGGCCATGGTGTGGGACATAAGATCCATGAAGAGCCATTCATTCCGAATTTTGGCACTTCAGGCACAGGCCAAACATTACGTGCGGGCATGACAATTGCAGTTGAACCAAACGTATCAATTTCTGCTCACGACTGTTATTTGGCAGATGATAATTGGACATATTTAACCGATGACGGTTCATTGTCAGCTCAATTTGAGCATACAATACTCATTACTCCAACAGGTTCAGAAATATTAACTAGCCTTTAATTGAACACAAATTTTGCTAAATTTTGTAAATGATTTGGCAGTCAGTATAAAATTGTTCTATAATTGTACAAGAAGGAACAACGCTTGTGCGCAACAATGAAACTACATATGTTGGATTAGATATTGGTACTACTAAAGTCGCCTGCTTAGTCGGTATTCATCAGGAAGGTACTGCCACACCAAGTATTATTGGCCTCGGCATTGCTCCTATGAACGGGGTAAAACGTGGAGTAATAGTAGACCTTGAGGAGGCAGTCAGTGCAGTCACGGCTGCCGTAGAAGAAGCTGAACGCATGAGTGGTGTGGCCATTGATCGCGCGACAATCAGTGTTGATGGTGCGCATATTCAAAGCCTCAATGCGCGCGGAGTGGTAGCAGTCAGTCGCGCAGACCACGAAATTACCCGAGAAGACTTAGCTCGAGTAGAAGAAGCCGCGGCATCAGTTCAGCTCGAGAATAATCGGCAAATTATTCAAATTTTACCCAAATACTACACGGTTGATGGTCAGGCCCATGTTAGTGATCCGGTTGGCATGAATGGCGTGCGTCTGGAAGGCGAAATCCATGTTATTACCGCCTCAGTTCCTGCTATGAAAAACTTAACGAGCGTGGTATTCAGAGCGGGAATTAATATCAATGAACAAGTTATCGTGCCATTGGCCGCCGCCCGCGCTGTTTTGTCTAAAAGACAAAAGGATCTTGGCGTGGTTGTACTTGATATAGGAGGAGAAACCACGGGCATAGCGGTTTATGAAGAAGGACAAGTGAGTTTTACCACGATTCTGCCAATTGGCTCAAACCATATCACTAAAGATTTGGTTTATGGCCTTAAGACAAATATGGATGTTGCCGAAAAGTTAAAACTTAAGCACGCTGTAGCTCGGAGCCCTCTTATTAAAGACAATAGCACTATTAATTTGGCTGCCTATGGTGGTTCAGGTGTAGTGAAGCAGAGTGAAATTGATACAATTGTAAGTGCTCGTTTATCCGAAGTCTTTGAGCTTGCCAGCCAAGAACTTGCCAAAGCTAATAAAAATTCATTATTGGGTGCAGGTGCTGTATTAACCGGTGGGGGTGCAAAGATGCCACTTATTGATCAGTTTGCTAATCACATTCTCAAAATTCCTGCAGTCGTTGGTGCACCGCAAGGACTTTCTGGTGTAATAGATCGAGTAAATGATCCATTTCTTGCCTCGACCGTCGGTTTAATGCTTACCGATCTGGATCAGCCACCTCAAGCAGGAAAATTGAACTTTAATATGTCAAAAGCTTTTGGAAGAGTTAAAAATATTTTTAAGACATTTTTACCATAAATTTGAGTATATAAATTGTTCAGAAAATATAGCTCTAAAAAATGCATAAAAAATTTGCATGAAAACAGTATTTTCGTTATACTAAAGCCAATGTTTATGTAGCTATTTAATCATATAGTTATGATATATAAGGAGTAGTGAAGTGCCAGAAATATTACCACAAATCGAAACTTTTGCACGGATTAAAGTCGTTGGAACTGGCGGTGGAGGCGGAAATGCAGTTAACCGAATGGTAGCCTCTAAATTGCGAGGGATTGAGTTTATTTCTATGAATACTGATGGGCAGGCCTTACATTTTTCTCAGGCTGCACTCAAGGTTCATATCGGTAGAGAAACCACAAAAGGCCTTGGTGCCGGGGCAAACCCTGATATTGGTCGCCTAGCTGCTGAAGAGAGCGAAGAAGAAATTTATAGCGCATTGCGCAATGCCGAAATGGTTTTTATTACTGGTGGAGCTGGTGGTGGCACAGCAAGTGGTGCCATGCCAGTTATTGCTAAAATTGCTCGAGACGTCGGTGCATTAACTGTTGCAATTGTCACCAAGCCATTCACTTTTGAAGGTGAAAGGCGTCGCAAAGTAGCTGAAGCTGCCATTGAAGACCTCAAAGATAAAGTTGACACTCTGATTGTGATTCCAAATGATAGAATTTTGCAGCTCATCGACCGTAAGACAAGTCTTCTTGATGCATTTGGTGTGGTTGATGACATTCTTCGCCAAGGCGTTCAAGGTATTTCTGATCTTATTACAATCAATGGTTTAATAAATCTTGATTTTGCTGATGTTAAGTCAATTATGACGAATGCTGGCTCAGCCCTAATGGGCATTGGGCATGGTACAGGTGATAATCGTGCAGTAGAAGCAGCTAAGCAAGCCATGGATTCGCCGCTGTTAGAAGTCTCTATTCAGGGCGCTAAGGGTGTGCTGATTAACTTTACTGGCGGACGTGACATGGGTATGCATGAAATAGAAGAAGCCGCGAAGCTTATCCATGACTCAGTCGATCCAGAGGCGAACATTATTTGGGGTACAGTTCTGGATGAAAATATTAATAATGAAATTAAGGTAACACTTGTGGCTACTGGCTTTGATGCTAATCGCAATCGCATGGTAACCGGTTTTGGTACAAATATGTCGACCCTACCCTCAATGTCACAACAACATAAGGAAGAATCTCCATCAGAACCAGAACCTGTTGCGACTCCATTTATTACAGACACCCCACGCGCGATTCTGGATGACTCAATTGAGCCAATTATTAAAGAAGAAGAAGCCAGTCAAATAGAATACGAGATTGATACTGAAGAAATTGAAGTTGAATCCAAGGCAGATTCCCAGATTGACACGAAACCAATTGTAGAAACCATTTCATCTAGTTTTGAAGATGTTGAAGATGATCTCGATAAGCCGGCTTTTCTTCGTCAAGGCAAAACGGTTGCTGCTGCTGAAAACAATGAATCGAGTAAATCCTCAGCCAAAGACGAATCCTCAGAAGTCCCTAGTTTTATTAAGAAAAAAATGTGATATGGAGGGGATGAATGCGTTGCCCCGCCTGTAAACATCCCGAAAGCAAGGTACTTGAATCTCGGGAACTTGAGGCAGCCATGGCCATTCGGCGACGCCGCGAATGCTTAGCTTGTAATCAACGGTTTACTACATATGAAAGAATAGAAACTAACCACCTAATGGTTGTAAAAAAGGATGGCAAGAGACAGCTATTTGATCGAGATAAATTAGCGAGCGGTATATACAAGGCCTTTGAAAAAAGACCAGTTCCAGCAGCTCGCATTGAGCAGCTTATCGGCGAGATAGAACAAACCCTGCGATCTGAAAACGAGTCAGAGGTTTCTACTCAGCAAATTGGTGCTTTAGTTATGCAGCGACTCATCAAACTTGACGATGTAGCGTATGTTCGCTTCGCCAGTGTCTATCGATCGTTTAGAACCATCAGAAGCTTTGAAACAGAGCTCGAAAAGCTTAAAAAAAGTAAAGAAAAAGCTTAGCCATTATATAACCACAACCGCATTGTTTTAGGTTACAATATTAGTATGAAAATACTTATTATTGACCGTACTCCATCAAACAACCGGCTTGGTGTCATGGAGTTTACAAAGAATATACAGCAGCGCGGAATGAATTTTGAGCAAATAGATGCTGATTCGGCTGATGCAGCTCATAAAGCCGAAGTATATAGTATTATGGCTTTTCCAGCTATTGCCGTAGTACGGGATGACGGCCAACTGGTTGCACTATGGCAACAAACCCTACCAACTTTCGAAGAATTATCAATAAAGTATAGCTCTTAATTGAATATTTTTTTTGTTCAAATGTAGTATTATAACCTAATATTATTTACAAAATAAAATATTACAAAATATTTTTTGTATACAATGAGGGTCCATATATATCTATAAATCGATCTAAGAAAAAGGTATAATGATGAGCATGAAAAAACTGCCCCAGTATTTACCAAAAACACTTGAAGAAGGCACTCTTTCGCAGTGGAACAAGCACAAAATTTTTGAAAAAAGCCTTGCGATGCGTAAGGATGCTCCAAGCTTTAGTTTTTATGATGGCCCTCCCTTTGCTAACGGCCTACCTCATTTTGGACATAGTCTAGTAACAGCTATTAAAGACGCCATGGGAAGATACAAGACAATGAGGGGTTATTATGTAGAACGACGAAATGGCTGGGATTGTCACGGCTTACCTGTAGAATACGAAATTGAAAAAAAATTCGGCATAAGCGGTAAAAAACAAATTCTTGAGCTAGGGCTGGATAAGTTTAATGCAGCCTGCCGTGAGTCGGTCTTTACGTATAAGCACGAATGGGAAGCATTTTTTGAGCGTATTGGCCGCTGGACTGATACTGAACATGCCTACGCTACCATTGAGCCAAAATTTATAGAAAGCGTTTGGTGGGCATTAGCAGAAGTGCACAAGCGTGATCTGTTGTACAGAGGTCATAAAACCATGCCGTATTGCCCTCGTTGTGAAACACCGTTATCAAATTTTGAACTTAATGAAGGGTATCGTGAGGGAGTAGAAGATCCAAGTCTTTACGTAAAATTCAAACTCAAGGACGATGATGCTTATTTGCTTGCCTGGACAACCACACCTTGGAGCTTACCGGGAAATGCTGCTTTGGCGGTTAACCCTAAGGCTAGCTATGTTCGCATCCAGCTCAAGGACGATGACGGCCAAAATGAAGAACTTATTTTGGCGCAAAGCCGCTTAGGAGTACTTGATGCTCAGTACGAAATTATTGAAAAAATTCCTGCACAGCAACTGGTTGGTAAGCATTATGAACCGCTTTTTAAGATTAAAGATTTAAAAAGCGACAAAAACATATATAAAGTTTGGGATGCAGATTTTGTTTCTATTGAAGATGGGACGGGTGTTCTGCATGTCGCTCCGGCGTTTGGTGAAGACGATATGGCCTTAGGAGAAGAGCATAATCTGCCGGTGCTCCGAACCATCGATAGTTCTGGCCACGTTACGGATCAGGTTGAGGGGGGACACTTTAGAGGTATGTTTTTTAAAGAAGCCGACTCGCATATTATTGAATATCTGACAGAGCAAAACCTAGTATACAGTGCGGAGACCCTTACTCACATTTACCCGTTTTGTTATCGCTGTGACAGTCCGCTTTTGTATTATGCAGTCACAACCTGGTTTATCAAGGTGTCTAGTATGCGCGAAGAACTCCTTGAGAAAGCTCAATCAATTAATTGGACGCCAGCACATGTCAAAAATGGTCGATTTGGGAAATGGTTGGAAGGAGCGCGCGATTGGGCAATTTCACGAAACCGTTATTGGGGCTCACCGTTGCCAATTTGGGTCAATGAAGATGATCAAGACGACTATATTGTTATTAGTAGTGTCGATGAGCTAAAAAAACTTGCAGAGGGCAACCCAGATTTAACAGATCTTCATCGCCCTGGCATAGATGATGTAATAATAAAAAAAGATGGCAAAATTTATCGACGGGTTGAGGAAGTATTGGATTGCTGGTTTGAATCAGGATCAATGCCATATGGTTCTTTTCATTATCCTTTTGAAAACAAAGAAAAATTTGAGGCTTCTTTTCCAGCAGACTATGTTGGCGAAGGGCTTGATCAAACCAGGCTATGGTTTTATGTATTGCATGTTCTTTCCACTATAATTTTTGACCGCCCTGCTTATAAACACGTCATAGTCAATGGCATGATACTGGCATCTGACGGGCAAAAACTATCGAAAAGGCTGAAAAACTACCCGCCAATCGAAGATGTTTTTGCCAATGAAGGAGCGGATGCACTGCGCTACTATTTATTAAGCAGTCCCGCCACAGTTGGAGATTATATGCGGTTTTCGCGTGACGGATTGCGCGACGTATCACGCAATATCTTTATGACACTGTATAATAGTGCAAGTTTCTTAAGCTTATATGCTGAAGTTGACCAATGGGAACCAGTCAATCTAGGTCGTCCAACTCAACTAAAAAATCCGCTTGATCAGTGGATGCTAGCTCGGCTTGATCAAACAATTGAGCTTGTCACAGAAGGCGCGGATGCCTACAACATTGCTCGTGCAATTCGACCTCTCGCAGACTTAGTTGATGATTTGAGTAATTGGTATGTCCGCCGTTCACGCAGGCGTTTTTGGAAAAGCGAAAATGATGCTGATAAAGAGGAAGCCTATAAAACGCTTTATTACACATTAGTAACAATGACGCAGCTTTTTGCTCCCTGGGCTCCTTTTATTAGCGATTATATTTATATGCAATTAACTCAAGGTGTGCCTGATACTGCTAAATCTGTTCATCTAACCGATTGGCCAAAAGCCGCTAAAGAGGATACTAACATAATTGAGCAAATGAGCAGATTGCGCGAACTGGTGGCTGAAGGACTTGCCCAACGCGCCGGCTCGCAGATCAAAGTTCGGCAGCCGTTAAGTAGCGTTACTCTCAATGAAAAAGATCATTTTTCGCCAGAGCTTGAGGGTATTATTAAAGATGAACTAAATATCAAAGAAATTATATACTCCAAAAAAACTAGCAATGACATTACGGTTGATCTTAAACTCAACGAGGCTTTGTTGAGCGAGGGCCTAGTAAGGGATCTGGTGCGTCATATTCAAACAACCCGCAAAAAAATTGGCTTGGAGGTTGAGGATCGCATAGATCTTAAGATAACAACAAAAGACAAAAAGCTTGAATCAGCTATTACTCAATTTACTGACTTAATTAAAGCGGAGGTCTTAGCTACGAGTCTAAAAGTTTTGAGTGCTACTGCTGAGGATCCAATTTCGATAGACAAACATAATTTTGGTCTTACTATAACAAAAGCGCCATGATTCGCTTACGTCAATTTGCTAAACTCGACTGGATTTTGCTTGGCTCAGCCCTGCTATTGATCGCTCTGGGTTTGTTAATTCTTTATTCTTCAAGTATTAAGGCGCAGTCGCTAACAAGTGAAATCGATGCAACACGCCAAATTTTTTATGCAGTAGTCGGGTTGATCTTATTAACCTTATTTGCCAGACTGGACTATCGAGTTTTACGCGATTATAGTATCCCACTCTATGTTGTGATGATCGGAATGTTACTGTCAGTGAACTTCTTTGGTACAGCAGCTTTTGGGGCTACTCGGTGGATAACAATTGGTTTTTTTCAATTTCAACCAACTGAGTTTGCAAAATTAATCTTAATTATTTTACTAGCACGCTTTTTTAGTAGAAATTATAATCAATCCAACCAATGGCGCGTATTTTTTTACTCACTAGGGATATTAATTCCGCCCCTTGTGTTGGTTTTATTACAGCCAGACCTCGGTAGCGCCTTGGTTTTTATTGTGATTTGGCTGGTAATGATTTTAGCTACACGCTTTCCCAAGCGCAATTTACTATACGGCGGAATTGTCTTTGCGCTAAGTCTGCCAGTTATTATTCCGCGGCTTTTGCCATATCAAAGACAGAGGCTCAAAACAGTATTTGACCCTGCTTCAGACCCGCTAGGTACCGGATATAATGTTACTCAGGCAAAAATAGCGGTTGGTTCCGGTGGGTGGCTGGGCAATGGCTTATCAGCTGGTTCACAATCACAGCTCAATTTTTTACCTAGCCAGCACACCGACTTCATTTTTGCTGTTTTAGCTGAAAAACTCGGCTTTGTTGGCAGTATGCTGATGTTAGTGCTTTTCGCGGTGGTTTGCGTGCAAATTGTAAAAATTGGTATGCGCGCCCATGATTTATTTGGTAGTTTTTTATGTTTTGGAATAGTTTCGATGATTTTATTTCATGTTTTGATTAATGTTGGAATGAATTTGGGCATTATGCCTGTTACCGGCATCCCATTACCGTTTTTATCCGCCGGCGGATCTGCCATGATTGTCTCACTTGTTAGTATTGGGATTGTTGAGAGCGTGGCATTACGCAGCCGAGGATTAAAATTAGAACGAGACGAAGAATGAAGCAAAAAAGAATTCTGACCAGCGGTATAGCAATTTTAGTAGTTGGTATTTCGGTGCTGTTGTATAACAAAATAAACTTTCACTTCAATGCCGGAGCACTGCCATTAACTAGTTCAGCTAATCTTCATGTAGTAAAAGTTGTGGACGGCGATACGCTTGAGGTCGCCCAGGGCATTCAAAAAACGACCATTCGTTTAATTGGAATTGACACTCCTGAGGTTGTGGACCCTCGCAAGCCGGTGCAGTGTTTTGGCCACGAAGCATCAAACAAAGCGAAAGCTACCTTGCAAGAGGGTATGCAAATTAAGCTTGAAAATGATCCAGTGGTTGGTAATACCGATAAATATGGCCGGACCCTTGCTTATGTTTTTTTGCCTGATGGTACAAATTTTAATGAGCTCATGGTAAAAGAAGGCTATGCTCATGAGTACACTTATCATAACGTAGCCTATAAATACCAAGCTCTATTCAAAAGTGATGAGTTAAATGCGCGTGAACATAACCTCGGTTTATGGTCTGCTGCTACATGCAACGGGGATACTACTCAACCTGCTCACTAACAAGCATTATCTAAGTCTGACAACATTTTATTACTGACCGAATCAAACAAAGCCGTTATAATAATAGAATGAAGCAAACTATGTACGACGTAGCAATTATTGGTTCGGGTCCTGCTGGATATACTGCAGCGGTATATACTTCCCGAGCCCAGTTAAAAACAGTCCTTATTGCCGGCGACGCTTGGGGTGGCCAATTGATGCTAACAAGTGAAGTTGAGAATTTCCCCGGTTTTCCTAAAGGCATTCTAGGCCCTGAACTGATGGAGCAGATGCGGGATCAGGCCAAGAGGTTTGGGGCAGAATTTATCTCTGAAATGGTTGATAGTGTTGATCTAAGCAACCCGCCATTTGAACTAAAACTAGCAAATGGGGAAGTGATCCAATCAAAATCACTCATTATTGCGACTGGGTCACAAAGCAAATGGCTGGGCCTACCAAGCGAACAGCGCCTTATGGCCAAGGGGGTAACGTCTTGTGCTACATGTGACGGGTATTTTTTCCGAGACAAGCATGTCTGTGTCGTCGGTGGTGGTGACACAGCTATGGAAGAGGCTCTTGAGCTAACAAAATACGCTAAAGAAATACTTATTATTCAACGGCGTGACGAATTTCGGGCGAGCAAAATTATGCAGGATCGGGTACTACATCATCCGAAAATTACGGTTGATTGGAATGCTGAAGTTGTTGAAGTGCTGGGAGAAAATTTTGTTGATGGGCT
>CAZGCZ010000063.1:0-7166 GCA_964524615.1 uncultured Candidatus Saccharibacteria bacterium | reverse complement strand
GATAATGGTAATGGCGTAAGTGTTTCAGATAAAAACGGACAAAACTCATTCTCAACTTCAAATAGCTTACCCGCTGGTTTCCCGTCCGATGTCCCTATTTATACTGGAGCAACTATAGTTTCTAGTGCTAAGGTGAACGGTGAAAATTTTGATGTGATATTACAAACAACGGATTCCACGCAAAAAGTCAGTCAATTTTATCAGTCAGAGCTTCCTAAAAATGGCTGGACAGCTGATGATTCAAGCTCTGAGATAAACTTCGGTGGTCTTACCACGTTAACGTATAACAAAGATAATCGGACAATTACTGCTATTATTTCGCCAGCACAAGATAACAGCAATAAAACCGGAATTAATCTCACTGTTTCCACTAATACTCAATAAGTTAAATACCTAACAGTGCTTATGCTAAACTGTTGTTATGCATATTATATCCTTTAAGAAAATTCTTATCCCTACTACACTAGAGGTAATTTTTTATAGTCTTATTACTGCAACTATTATTGTTGTTTCTAACTGGGCGGTAATATTTGAAAGTTTTAGTCGTGGTATTCCTATCGATAATCAACAATTTGGCCGGTCTGTATCCAGCCAACTTGCGGGGGTAAGTGCCAGTCGTTTTATCAATATCGCTATAGTAGTTATTTTTTGGGGATTAGTTGGTCTTGCTGCGTATACAATCTTTTGGTTGATTTTGAATTTCTTCATTAATGTTAAGAATGAAGTAGTAATTGAGGCTGATTATGTTAATAAAGCTAGCTTCAAAGAGAGAATACGTATACCCCTTATGCAATTTGCAACTGCAGCTTTAACACTAGTTTTTATTGCACTAAGTATAAAATTTTTGTTTCCGTTCTGGATTAGCTTAAGCCGAGTGTTATTTGATAACTTACATACAATAGATCTGCAACTCATTCTGTTGCTACTAGCTAGCATAATAGGTATTTGGATCACAATTTACATCAGCTGGAGTTTGTGTAAATTAATTTTCGTATGGCGAGATTAACTAATATTTGCGTATTAATCCAATAACGACACCCTGAATTTTAATGGGTGTTTTTGGGTCAACATAGATAGGTTCCATGGATGCGTTTGAGGGTTGTAAGCGAATTCGTCCGCTTTCACGATAATAACGTTTCAAAGTTGCTTCATTATTATGCAGCAAAGCAACAACCATTTCTCCGTTGCTAGGGACTTCTTTCTCTTGAACAACGACATAATCACCATCTACCACGCCTTCTTCTTCCATACTGCGACCTTTAACTTGAAGAACATAGGATTTTTTGCGACCCACCATAAAGGCTGGTACTTCAAGCGTCTCACCATGGGCTCCTGAGCTCTCAATCGGCCGTCCAGCAGCGATCATGCCAAGAACAGGAAAACCAACGCCCGGGCTATTAAGAGAGGCTTCTACTTCTTCGACAGGGACGAGAGAGCGGGCTGAGTTATTTCCCTTAACAAGCAAGCCTTTTTCTACTAAAGCATCGATATGCTGAGCAACAGTTGCTACAGAGTTGAGCTTTAAGCCTCCAGCAATCTCGCGATAACTTGGTGAATAGCCCTTATTTTCAATAAAACTGGATACAAAGTCTAAAATTCGACGTTGTTTTTTAGTAATAGCTGGTTTTGTCATGGTGACCCCTCCTCTTCAGGTTTAAAAAAGCGATGAGATAAGTATAACGAACAAGTGCCGAACTTGTCAAGCATTGCTTTTTAAGCCTTTCAAAAACAAAACTCTCTGCCTAGACAAGAGAGTTTTGGAATAATGCCGCCTCGCTATTCTTTTTAATTTTCTTCTGGAGCAGCTAAACCATTGAAAGTTGCTTCGCTGATAAATTTGGTCAGGGAAGCACCATCGTGGCTGGCTCGAACTGCATATCGGGTTTGTGTTGAACCATTCTTGGTTGTACGAACATATTTTTTCTTGGTAAGTTCTTTGTCGTCAACATCGACAAAAGAACGAGTACGGACGTTGTAAAAGCGCATGTGAGTTGTCACCTCCTTTCTTATAGATTTGGCTCAAGATTGCCACAAGCTCAGTTTCAATGCAAGCAAGAGCGGGATTAATTTGTCTCACTAAAAACTCTTTAGCAAAAACACAAGCGTTTTTGTACAATGGGGTATATGGAAGTAATTTGGCATAAAACAAAACGGTTCTTTAAGCGACTTGGACCTGGTCTTGTAACAGGTGCGGCTGATGATGACCCCTCGGGTATTGGTACTTATTCTCAAGCAGGAGCTATTTACGGCTTCAAACTTGCATGGATGATGCTGTTTATGTTCCCGATGATGACGGTAGTTCAAGAAATGGCTGGGCGGGTTGGGCTAGTGACAGGCAAGGGGCTGGCGCGCGTTATGCGAGAAAACTACAGCCGATGGATAGTTTATGGAGCAGTCTTTTTGCTGGTTTTTGCCAATGTCATAAATATTGGTGCTGACATTGGGGCCATGGCGGCATCAGCTCAATTATTTATACACATACCTTATGCTGCACTAACTATTCTGTTCACGGTTACCATTGTACTATTGGAGCTACTCATCCCTTATAAAAAATATGCCAAGATCCTTAAATGGCTGGCGCTCAGTCTGTTTGCTTATATTATTACTGCTTTTATTATTAGCATGCCATGGGGAGAGGTCGTTCATCATACTTTTGTGCCGCATTTTAGCTTTGATAAGGAGTTTATAGCGCTTATTGTGGCATTGCTTGGTACAACTATTTCACCATATTTGTTTTTTTGGGAACCAAGCCAGGAAACTGAGGAAGAAATTGTACATCATTGGACAACTCAATCCTCTGAGTTAGTAAAGCTCTCAGACCGAAAGGTAAAGAACTTTCGCAAAGATAATTTTCTTGGCATGTTTTTCTCCCAGCTTGTAGCATTTTTCATACTTATTACTGCAGCAGCCACTTTGCATGCCCAAGGAATTTTTGATATTCAGACGGCTGATCAAGCTGCTCGCGCGCTTGAGCCGCTTGTAAAAACGTTTCCGCATGCTGGTTTGGTAGCACAACTTTTGTTCGCGATCGGTATTATCGGCACCGGGCTGCTGGCTATTCCAGTATTGGCAGGATCAGCTAGCTATGCGGTATCTGAGACAATTGATATTGAAGAAGGGCTATCACGTAAAGTAAAACGAGCCAAAGGATTTTATGGGATTCTTGCGGGCGCTACATTGGTAGGATTACTCATTAACTTTGTTGGGATTAGCCCAATCAAAGCACTTGTCTATTCGGCTATTATCAATGGAGTACTGGCTGTGCCGTTGATATTGATTATTCTCAGAATTAGTAATAATCCCAAGATAATGGGGGAATACCGCAACCGATGGGTAGCTAATACTTTAGGTTGGGTGACTTTTGCCGTGATGGCAGCAGCTGCAATTGGCCTGTTCGTGTTATAACTTGCTAGTGTAATCTCATTTCACTACAATATTACGCAAGCACGAGAAGCGTCCCGGTTGGCTGGCAACCGCAATGCGCGGTATGAGGGTTCGACTCCCTAACGCTTAGTTCAGCTTAGTCACATCTTGATGCGAAGAATAGACGGGATGACTTTGAAGCAAACCTTCAGGGGTATGTGGAGTCGCCAGTGAGATACCGTCCACAAGATGAGCTGCAGCAAATGATTAAGCAGAGCGTAGTGCCCATCGTGCAAGTGATGCACACTTCTGAACTGCATTGCCAGGAGTGAGTAGTCTGAATTAGGATGAAGGCTTTCGGGCTGTAAACTAAGACGACTCGCATCGGAAGCAGACCACCTGCGACTAAGCAAGGCATAGAAGCCAGGTCTCGGGTTAGAAGCACCCGGGTTGAAAGAGTGCGTAATAGCTCACTGGTGGAGCCTTGATAGCCGCCCGACGACGGTGGGTGGGTGGGGATTCCGGCAACCGCGGAAAAATCCTCGCCCACTCACCAGATTTTTTTTGTAGTTATTTGCCAAGAGATTCATTTCGTCTTACTATAAGTCAAAAGGCAGGTTTTTATGAGTAAAGTAAATAAGCTACTAACCCTAATCGGCATTGTATTTGTCGTGGTGTTATTGAGCGTTGGGGTAGCGCATGCTCAAAGTAGCCGAGGAAATGTAACGTTAAGCACTCAAGACACCTACTCTGGTCCGTTTATTCGAGCTGCCCAAACAGTCACAATCGATGGCACGGTCAATGGGGATGTTATTGCTGCTGCTCTAACAGTTACTATTAATGGCACAGTCAATGGTAGCGTTTATGCCGCTGCCCAAACAATTACGGTCAAAGGAATTATAACGGGTAACCTTCATGCCGCCGCAGCAAATGTTAATGTAGATGGGAAAATTACTGGAAGCACCTACGCCGTGGCAGGCAATACTCAGACTTCACAAGACAGTGTTGTTAATGGATCACTTTTTACAGCTTCTGGCACAGTTGATATTAATGGCAAAATTAATGGAGTAGTATATGCCGCAGGCTCAACGATTGGAGTACGAAGCCTAGTGGGGGGAGATGTTACTGGTGCTACCAACCGTCTAACTATCGGATCTTCAGCAGTAATTGGTGGTAGTGTTAAATATCGTTCTAGCAATGATGCTCAAATTGACAGTGGCGCAAGTATTCATGGATCGGTAACTAAGGTAACACCACAGCCAAACCGGAGAGCTATGTTTGGTAGCCGTGCCACCCATGTTTTATTAAGTATTTTAGGTTGGTTTGTTGTCGGGCTAATTTTATTGGCTGTTGCTGCGCGTAAGGTTACTCAAGTAACTGATACGATTACTAAAAAGCCATTGCAAAGTTTTGGGGCTGGTTTGCTTTTCTTGATAACTGGCCCGATTCTTCTTATTATTGCTCTTGTTTCAATCGTGGGTATTCCAGCCGGAATTATTTTGATCTTGCTCTACGCAACTATTATTATGCTGGCCACTCCGCTGATTGCTTTGTGGTTAGGCAGACTTATTTTGAGCTACAAAGATGCAGCCTTGCCTAAAAATCTTTTAGCCCTATTAATTGGTTTAATAATCATTGCTGCTGTTCGACTAGTGCCAATAGTTGGTGGTCTGATTGGCTTTTTAACAGTCGTTTTAGGAGCTGGTGCCTTGGTTCGCGAGGGGTATATGCGGGCGCGAAGTCTTCAATCTAAAAAAGCCTCAGCAAAATAATCTTAAGCAAACCTATTGACAATCTGTTACCAGATACGTATCTTATAAGCATAAGTAATATATAAGGAGAAACTCATGGCTTACACACACACAAACTCAAAAGGCCAAACATATCACTTGCATCAGCGTGATGTCATCCTCAAAGGTGGCCGAGAACAACGCATTTACTTCTTTGCAAAAGAAGTCAAAGATGGCGCGATTGATGACCTACCAGAAGGCTTCATTGTTGTAGAAAACACGCGTACTGGTCTGCCAATTCTAAAAAAAGGCTAAGCAGTCTTTACAGGTTAATACCGCAAAAGTCCCGCACAAGCGGGATTTTTGGATTGATTGACAGCTTAAAAAAATCCCAGCTATACTAGAAGAGTTATAGTAAACCAATTAAGGAGGTTTAAGAATGGATGATCCAACAGTAAACCCAGCCCCAGCAGCTCCTGCCGGTGGTATGCCAGGCAATGGTGATGTCGCGGCTCCAGCAGGCGGCAATGCCCCAATGGGAACTGACGCACCTGCAAGTGATATGCCTGCAGCAGCTCCAGCAGGCGGCGATGCCCCTATGGGAACTGACGCACCTACTGCGCCAGAACAACCAACTCAAGGTATGTAAAATATCCTAGAAGGTTCAAAAAGCTCTCGATTTATTTCGCAGGGCTTTTTGTTTTACTTGAGTTTTTATAATTCTCCTATTAGAATAACTGAACAAGCGGGCGATTAGCTCAGTTGGCTAGAGCGCTTCATTGACGTTGAAGAGGTCACAGGTTCGAGTCCTGTATCGCCCACCAAACTATGACATACACGACAAATAGACCCCCATGCACTGCGGGTCTATTTACGACTTCGCACATTGCATGAAGCCATGCAAGTTTGACATACAGCTCAAAGTCTCACACTATATAGATTGATATGCAGAGTGACACAGATCTACGAAATGCACTGGCTCACATAGATGTTATTTTGAGCGACGGTGAAAAAATTCGTTACGCAACAGACGGGACAAACTATCCCAACTTTGCCGGCGCAGGCTTCTGTTTATTTGCATCAGAAGCGATCGCAATGATTATTTATGGATGGCCGCAGTATACTCGTTCCGGCAAGCAACATGATGATGGTAGAGGTGCAGTGTTTGATTTTTGGCGAGACTACTTCCCGGACTCGTATAACCTCTACCCCAACTTTATATGGGGAACGTTTCGTAATAAGATCCTCCATATATACAAACCAACAAAAGTGACTGGTATCAATTTTCCTAAGACTGACAATCGATTCCTAACTGGTGTGAGTTGGAATGAAGGCTCGTCGGCGCACCTAGCAATGCAATGGGATAGCAGGGGTGAACGACCCTATTTGGGGTTTGATGTCGTTACCTATCTAGATGACATGACTGCAGCGGTGTCTAAACTGAAGGTGGAGGTCGAAAAAGAGACTGACATACGGACCCGTCTACTCACGGGTTGGGATGGGCATGGAAAGAGTATGCGCATCAATCTTGATGAGCAACAAACCCCAGAATTAGTTGCTGAACTGGAAATTCTGACGGAAGAGGTACGCAAAATCTATCCTGAGGACCCTTCAAAGCCGGCTATCGATAATAATGCTGTACTGCCTTCACCTCCCCCTCCAGAGCAAGATTAGTAGGGTCTCTAACACTTTCTCATCTTGGCTCCAGCCCTCACTAGCCGGTAGTGAACGCTGCTCGGCCAGACTCCGAGGTGTTTGGCGATCCGAGCGCATGACCAGCCTTCTTCGTAGAGTCGCGCAGCTTCCTTGATTTGCTCAGGCCCAAGCGCACTCGGTCGACGAGAGACTCCACGACTATCAAGGTGTCGTGAAACAGTGAAGCGGTGGATGTGATAGCGCTCAGCCAGCTCCTTGACTGAACCACCCTCTTTATAAGAGGTGACAAGGGCTGAGACTTCTTCATCACGCAATCGATGTTGTGCTCGCCTGGTTCGGACAGGTTGTGAGACGCTTTTCGTACGAATTGTACCTTGCATCTCAAGCAATTTGAGTATTTGGTCCCGATACGCGGGG
>CAZGCZ010000062.1:0-3706 GCA_964524615.1 uncultured Candidatus Saccharibacteria bacterium | reverse complement strand
ACTGGTGGAGATAGTAAAGGTTTGAGCTCAATCTCTGCAAAACCTAATGGCACTCCTCGAAGTTCTTTAGGTAAAAGTTTAGGAGCAATTTGTCCAAAATAACCAATTGTAACATCTTTGTGGCTAAGTTTTGCTGATCGCCCCTCAATAAACCAAGACTTATTCTGAGAAGCAATATCAAAATCTAAATGAGCCCGAGTCATTAACCAGTCTATTAAACCGCGCACCATAACGAGATCATCATCTCCAGCCGTAACAAGGCCAAGCTTCCAAACCTCTTCTACTGGCATGGTAGTTTTTGAGGCGTGATGAACAAATAGTTTAGCCATCTCAAACCAACGAAACGGTAGGGGGTAGCGTTGGTTTTTTTCTAAAGCAGCTAAAAAGCTTGACAAGAAGCTGGAACGCAGATATGCCTGTTCAAGGCTGAGCGGATTAGCTACTGCCAGATGCCGAGACAGGGGCAGTTCCGTCTGCTCTGCCATTTGGGCACTCACAAATGAATACGTTATAACCTCAAATAAACCTTGCGCGGCCAATTGCTGTTTAAGTAGGAGTATATTCGGTAATATTTGATGCTCAATACTCGATTGGGGTGGAAGCTGTGGCAGGCGTAATGGTAGGTTATTATAACCAATAATCTTAGCAATCTCTTCTACCAAATCTTCTTCCTGCTCAATATCAACTCGCCACCATGGAATTGTAATAGCTAAGATATGATTGAAATTATTAACGTATCGACGCGCGCCACGCCAGTTGCGATCATTAACAAAATCACTAATTGGGACTAATGCTATAACTTGATTCTTTTTATCATGGTTTACTGTTAATGCCTTATTTTTCCCTTCATAAAGGCCAATTTTGGTTATCGTTGGAGAACCAACAAATAACACATCTCCTGCGTGCAAGGATTGCTCATCGACAACTTCACCGTTTTTGAATTGTTCAGCAGTACTTTTGCCAATTTCTAGACCAATTCGACCATACAATTGAGTACTGACTAATTCATTATTACGATTTTTTGGTTGTTCTATTTGATTCTGTTGTAATAGCCTTTGAATCTCGCGGCTTAAGCTAAAGTGCTCTACAGTAAATCCAAGCCTGTCTAGGCCCTGTATGACCTGGCTTTCCTCTATTTTTGTACCCAAAAGTTGCTCAGCCCGCCGAACTCGTAAACCAACTTGGATTTGGGATTGATTTTGATAAAGCTGATCAACGGGGGAGTCAATTAACTCTGCGTCTACCGTTTCACGCAAGAGATCTATCAAACGGTTTGCAGCAAGTAGGGGAAGGGAAGTGGGCAAGCCGCGCTCAAAACGAATCGACGCATCCGTTCGCAAACCATGACGCAATGCGGTTCTGCGAACTGCCGTTTTATCAAACTGTGCAATTTCTAGTATGATTTCTTGCGTCGACTCATCGACTTCAGAGTTTTTACAACCCATCACCCCCGCCAATCCAACTACACCATTATTATCAACTATCGTCAAATCATCGGCGTGAGTTTTTCTTTCAACATTATCAAGGGTTGTGATCGTTTGAGTGGGGGAGCCAAAGGCAACACTGAGTTGACCATTAATTTTTTTTGCATCATAAGCGTGAGAGGGCTGACCAAGCTCGAGCATAACGAAGTTCGTGATATCCACGACAGCATTAATACTACGTAACCCATTGGCCCTTAAGTTATCCACAATGGCTGTTGGTGTTTTCACATCATTTTTCACACGCATTTTCACAAGGATAAACCTTCCACACTTTCCCATTTTCTTGACTTTTGCGACATTTGTTTTTATATAAGTATTTTTAGATATATTCGGCATTTTAACCTGATTAGACATATCGGGGCCAAAGGCCGCAATTTCACGCGCTACCCCCACCCAACTTTGATGATCCCATCGGTTTGGATGCGTCTTAATGTCCAGAACATCAGTAAATTTCATTATGTCGCACAATAATTTACCAGGCGGAGTAGAGTGGTCTAGTACTAAAATACCTGAATGATCATCTGATATGCCAAGTTCTTTTTCACTGCAAATCATGCCTTGCGACTTCTGATCCCGTATAGTTGCTTCTTGTATTTTAGTGCCGTCTGGCAAAACAGAACCAATTGTAGCTAGCGCAACTTTTTGGCCAACTGCAATATTTGGTGCTCCGCACACAATGTTTAGTTTTTTCTTTCCTATGTTAATAACGGCCAGCTTGAGCCGGTCGGCTCTCGGATGTGGCTTTAGGCTTATTACTTCACCAACAATAATTTTTTTATCAAGCGGTTTTTGGGAAATGACCTCTTCAATCTCAATCTCAGTTCGTTCCAATGCGCTAACAATTTCTTTAGTAGTTAACGGTTTTTTGAGATATTGATTGAGTGACTCAATTGCAATTTTCATCTTAAAATGCCTCTAAAAAATGTAAGTTCGGCCGCCAATTTTCGCGTAGATCCGTCATGCCAAATTTAACCTGAGCTAAGCGCTCAACACCTACGCCAAAGGCAAAGCCAGAGAACTTCGTACTATCAATCCCAGCGTTCTCAAGTACTCTAGGATGAACCATGCCTGCGCCTAACATCTCAAGCCACTGCCCTTGATAAAATGCATCAACTTCAACAGATGGCTCAGTATAAGGAAAGAAGCTTGGGCGCAGTCGAATTGTTGTTTTTTCTCCTAAAACTCCGCGTACAAAGTGGTCAAGTGTGCCTTTCAAATCAGAAACAGCAATTCCCTCTCCCACCACCAACCCTTCAATTTGTGTAAAAATCCAGGAGTGCGTGGCATCTTCGTTTTCATTGCGAAATACTTTTCCGGGTACGATTATCTTAACTGGAGGCTGATTATTTTCTAAAAATCTTACCTGCATACCTGATGTATGGGTTCGTGGTATAAGCGGGCGACCATCGAGAGTTTGCTTAAGATAAAAGGTATCTTGCATCTCACGAGCCGGGTGTTCCGGAGGCATATTAAGAGCTTCGAAATTATACCAATCACTTTCAATTTCAGGCCCGTCAACAATTGCAAAGCCAAGTTCAGTAAATATCCGATAAACATCAGCTAGCACAAGAGTAATTGGGTGCAAATGCCCAAAATCACTGTTTGGAACAGGAGTAGTGAGATCAATTGCCTCAAAACCATGCTTACTGAGCAGTTCTGAGCGTTTTTTTTCAAAAAGCTGCTGTAAGCTACTTCTCAAACTATTGAGTTGCTCCCCTTCTTGTTTGCGTTTATCAGCATCTAACAGACCGAGTTTAGCAATCGACTGGGACAAGGCACTCTTTTTCCCAAGAAATTCTGCTTTAACCTGGTTTAATTGCCCTTCGTTGGTTACGGTTTCTAAGCGTTTTTGAGCCAATTTTATCGTATCAAGCTGAGCCATAATCATTTTTCCTCGTACGCAGATATAACTCAATAAGCAACAAGACAAGCCCCAAGAGAATAGCGTCCTTGATACTTAACGTACCTAAAGATCGTAGTGCCAGAAAAGTAACAAGCCCAAGCCCTACTAAAAAAGCGGTGCGTAAACTAGAATTAATCGTTTTTGTCATGTTTTCCTTACCTTTTCTAAATTTTATTTTTAGCCAAATTAGCAATAGACTAATGCTACTTACCAAAAAACCTAGCAGTGATATAAACCAGAATGTTACCCCATTTGGGCCTATTGTTTTAGGTGTTGAGGCTAACATAACAAAAATTGTGATTACAAAAGTGCCCAACAT
>CAZGCZ010000061.1:0-3906 GCA_964524615.1 uncultured Candidatus Saccharibacteria bacterium | reverse complement strand
GGTCTGGTCGCGAAAGCGCGGTTCGAGCGCTCAATGGAGCTGGTATTACCGTTTCTAGTATTCGTGATGTAACACCAGTACCTCATAACGGTTGCCGTCCCCGAAAGGCCAGGAGAGTCTAATGGCTAAAAATTTTGCCTCACCATCGAAATTATCACGTCGTGAAGGCGTAGCATTGCATCCAAAAGCAATCAAAACGCTGGCAAAACGTAATTATATCCCAGGAGATCATGGACAGGCTCGTCGTGGCCGCCCAAGTGATTATGGACTGCAGTTACGCGAAAAACAAAAAGTTAAACGAATGTATGGCTTACTGGAACGCCAATTCCGTCGTTTCGTAGCTAACGCTATCAAACAGCAAGGGATTGCTGGTGAAAATCTCTTACGCAACCTTGAAAAGCGCCTTGATAATGTTGTTTACCGCTCAGGTTTTGCACCATCTCGACAATCAGCCCGCCAATTAGTTAGCCACGGTCATGTTCGGCTTAACGGGCACAAAGCCAATATCGCTTCAATGTTGGTGGGCGTGGGAGACGTAATCACAATCAAAGACGCTAGTCAGAAGAATGCTTATTTTACAGCTCTTAAAGAGTCTATTGGGGAAAATTCCAATGATAAGTTAAGTTGGTTATCAGTTGATGCTAAGAAGTTGAGTGCTAAGGTAACGGGTGAACCACAGCGCCAAGAGATTTCAGAGCCGATTTCAGAACAGTTAATTATTGAATATTATTCACGCTAATATTTTAAGGAGATAGACGTGTTACACAACATCACACTACCAGAAATTAAAGAAACAGAATTAGAGTCAAACCGTTCAACTTTCGAAGTTGAGCCATTGTACCCAGGCTATGGAATGACGCTTGGGAATTCAATGCGACGTGTATTGCTTTCAAGTCTCGCCGGAGCTGCCGTTACTGCAGTTAAAATTGAAGGGGTTAGCCATGAGTTTTCGACCATTGAGGGAGTGCGTGAGGATGTTGTCGAAATTATTCTTAACCTTAAGCAACTGCGTATCAACTATCACGGTGAAGACACAGAGTATTTGTCGCTGCAAAAATCAGGCAAAGGCACAGTAACTGCTTCTGATATCAAAGCTTCTTCAAGTGTTGAAATCGTGAATGGTGATCTAGAAATATGTAATCTTGACAGCGCTAGCGCTAAAATCGACATGGAAATTAAAATTGAACGTGGCCGTGGTTATGTTCCAGTTGAGAATCGCCAAGGCGAAAAACTTCCTGTTGGTATGATTGCAGTTGATGCTATTTACACCCCAATTCGAAAAGTACGATATAGTGTAGAAAACACTCGTGTAGGACAAATGACTGATCTTGACAAGCTAATTTTGGAAGTTGAGACCGATGGTTCTATTACTCCTCACGAAGCTGTGACTCAAGCATCTGAAATTTTGGTGGGCCACTTCCAGGTGTTAGCCGGCGAAGATGTTGTATCAGTTGGCGAGGAAGGTGTAGTTACCGGCCAGGAAGCCACTGCTAACCAAACCGATGCAATTTTAATTGATGAGGTAAACTTTACGCCTCGTACTACTAATGCATTGATGAATAATGGTATTAAAACAATCGGCGATTTAGCTAACCTTACCCCAATTGAACTTAAGGGCCTAAAAGGATTCGGCCAAAAAGCCTATGATGAGGTTACCAGTAAGTTAGTAGAACTTTCAGTAGGACAAAAGGAAGAGATTTAATCATGCACGCGCACTATCATACAAGCTCAAAACTATCTCGCACCATTGGCCCTCGCCGGGCACTGGTTAAGAGTTTGGTGGATAGTTTAATTTTGTATGAACGCATTACTACAACACAGGCGCGAGCCAAAGTTCTAGTACCGTATTTTGATAAATTAGTTACACGAGCCAAGCGCGGTAATCTTGCAGATATTCGTCATATTGTCGCCCACACAGCTAATCCAGTTGCAGCTCAGAAGCTGACTACTGAACTTGTTGAAGCCTGGCGAGATCGTAATGGCGGCTATACTCGTACAATCAAAATTAATACGCGTCGGGGAGATGGTGCTCCGATGGTTGTAGTAGAGCTAATTTTACCGGAAAATTTTGAACCGAAAAAATCAGAATCTCCAGAGAAAACCACTGAGAAAACATCAGCCACCGAGCCTAAAAAGACTAATGCAAAAGCAAAAACTGCTAATAAACCAAAGCAAAAGGCTAAATCATGAAAACGTTTAGTCTCAAAGCAAAAGACCACACGCCAGCTTGGATTTTAATTGATGCAGATGGCATGGTACTTGGACGCTTAGCCAGTGAAGTAGCAAAGCGCTTAATTGGCAAAGACAAGCCTCATTACACGCCACACATGATTTCAGGGGATATTGTAGTTGTAATCAATGCTGCCAAAGTCAAAGTTACCGGTGCTAAATTGCTGGACAAAAAATATTATCGACATTCCGGCTACCCGGGTGGGTTAAGTGAGCAGACACTTGCTGAAAAACTTGCCAAAAATCCTGAGGATGTTGTGCGCCACGCGGTTCGTGGAATGTTGCCAAAGAATAAATTAGCAAAAGAGATGCTTAAGAACCTCAAGATTTTTCCAGGTCAAGAACATGCTCACAGCGCTCAACAGCCAACAGAAATGAAAGTAGGATAACATGACTGAAGAAGTAATAACAAAAACTGCTACCAAAAAAGAACATTATTATTATGCTCTTGGACGACGTAAAAGCGCTGTTGCGACAGTACGTTTATACCCCAAAAAAGGTGACATTACTGTTAATGGCAAGCTCGCAAGTGAATATTTCAATAATCAGACCTTAATACGAACCATTGAAGCGCCTTTAGTCTTAACCGGCCAAAATAATACTACTCATGCCGTTATTCGTGTAGCGGGTGGGGGGAGTAAAGGTCAAGCCGAAGCGGTCAGTCTTGGCTTAGCTCGTGCACTAGTAGAAATGAGCGAAGATTTTCGTAGTACTTTACGCAAAAGTGGCTTTTTGACTCGAGATGCACGCGAAAAAGAACGCAAAAAATATGGGCTCAAGAAAGCACGTAAAGCTCCACAATTTAGTAAGCGTTAACATACTTAGCCAATCGATTATAATAGAATGATGAAACGTTATCTACTTATAATTATTGGCTTGCTCTTATTGATACTTGGAATGGGATTTTATTTTCACAATAAATCCTCGGCCCAAGCTCGTGTTAAAGATATTATTGTTAAAGATCAAGCAGGTCAGGATACATCAGCCGAGATAAGCTCATTAAAAGCTTACATTGCTCATCACATGCATAGTTCGGAGAGTTTTAAATTAGATGGTGCTTATCAGCGGGCAGTCACTGCTGCACAAACGCCACAAACTCCAACGGTTAACAGTGAAGTTTATGCTCAGGCTCAAGCCGCCTGTGCCTCAAAAGCCGATTCTATCACACAAGCTAATTGTGTGATTAATTACGTTAATAGCCACTCCCAACCGACTAGCACACCACAACAGCCTGCTCCATTGCCTGATGCGTCTTCCTATACCTTTGTATTAATTGCTCCAAAATGGACGTTTGATCTAGCTGGCATATTACTTATATTAGGGCTTATTTGCATAGTGATTGGCTTAATCACAAGTCGTAAAAAACCACATTCACAAGCTCCGTTACCAACTGAGCCGCAGCCACCATATTTACAGACGCCTCAACCGCCCTTATAATAATCGGCTAAAACACAAGCGGTTTGCTATAATAGATTCATGCAACCATCATCTCAGCAATTGCGCAAGGTTGTACTCATTGTTATTATTCTGCTTCTTGCCGGGGCGGCTAGCTTTGTATTGTCTGAAAAAGTCAGTTTTATGGAAGGATTATACCGTACGAGCTACATTTTGCTCGCTCACCATGATAACTTTGTGACAACTAACCCGCAAGCCCGCATTACAATTATTATTTTAATT
>CAZGCZ010000060.1:0-4293 GCA_964524615.1 uncultured Candidatus Saccharibacteria bacterium | reverse complement strand
TTTTCTATTTTTCTAGTTCAGAATATTCATATGTAGTTATAAACTCAGCCCCGTTTTTATCATGCGATAAAATTCGTGAGCCATTAGGTCCAATGCGGGTACTCGTGATTGTGACAGTCTCGTACGAATCAGCTGGCAGAGCTCCAAGTGGAGTAGAAACATTTTTAAAGCTATTGGGATTTACGACGAGTGTTTGCCCGCGCATGTTATCTTTGAGGGTTAGCCACCATTTACTTGAATCGAGTTCAACTCGGTCGCCTTCGTTATTACCGGCCGCTACAAATGTAATATTATCAGTACCAACGTCCATAAATGGGTTGGTTAACGTAACTCGACGTCCATCCGCATGATCAAGTTCAACTGTGCCATTAAATTGATATTTTTGTTCGCCAATTTTAAATTCTGGCATTAGCACATTATATTCGCTGTGAGCTGATGGCTCTGCGCTAGTCGCTTGCCGCGCCGCCATACGATCAACAGTCGCATCAGACTCTCGCGCATTGTTATACATATAAACCCCTAAGGCTGTCACAGTAGCAACTGCGGCAACTGGAGTGAGGACTACTCGACGCCCTTTTTCAATAAGATCTTTTCTACGATCATGCTTCCGTACTGCTTCCGGGTCTGGTTTTACAATTGGTTCAACGGGAAATGCCGGAGAAGCGCTGCGCGATGGGTCGTAATCTCGAGGACGAAAATGTTCACTTGGTGGTGTGGGAGGCATGAAACGTTATTCTTATGCTTTCTTTATACCGCACAAAGGGGTGGTCTGTCCATGAAACATTGCCCAAATTAGGTAAAAATGGTATGATTTGCTAGTTATTTTTGAGCCAATTTAGGTATCTGGTCCCATCGTCTAGTGGTCAGGACACCAGGTTTTCATCTTGGCAACCGGGGTTCGACTCCCCGTGGGATCACCATAAAGCACCGTTGATACGGTGTTTTATCTTGTAATTATTATATTTTTGTGGTTTAATAAACTATCTTTCGCTACCCGATGGAGGGTTTAAGGTGGCACAAAGAAGCACCCGATCAAAAACAATCAAGCGCATTCTGATCGGTTTGACTTGTTTGGTATTGATTGTACTGGGCATATTCATAGCTCACGCAAGAATCCAGACTGTTACCGATGATGCTCAGGGTTGGCGAAAAACTAAGTTTGAAGTTGTTTCGCGTTCACATCACGCCGTTGAGCCTGGTAGCAATCTGGCACAAATGCGACTTCAGTACGTAAACGAACGTGGTACGCCCACGTTCATTGAGACCGAATTACAGTGGGATCAGCCAAAGATTTTTCGGGCTTGGATCCAGAACGACAGCGTCTTTCAAGCTGATTCTCCGCCGCGACCATTTAGTTGGTTTGAAAAGATTGGCATTTACCTTCTCGGCCCAATAATGGCCTTGATGATAGGGGCAATAGTCATTACTGTCCTAGGGTTTACGGTGTACCAGGAGCTCTCAAATTCTCTAAAGAAGAGGCGTCATCGAAAAGTAGTGAGATCATAACTTAGATCCTACTTAAGCTCATGAATTTATTCATGGGCTCTTTTTATTGAAAAAGTCATCAATTTATTGTATGATATGCCAATTCCAGCGGGTGGAGTCGACTGGAAGGCACCATCATGAACGAGTCTATCCTCATTCACATTCACAAGCTAACTCCAGCTGTGGAGGAGGCGCTGCTTCGACTTATTGAAGCAGTTTCGGAAGAGGTGGCTGAAGTGGATAACCATGAAAGCTCTGAGCTTGAGGAAATCTGGTTAAGCAAAGGCATTCTTGCAGAGTACGCAAAACAGCTTGATATTCCACTACCCCAGTTGAGCGCCGCACTAAACTCAATTGCGCGGGCAGGGTTGGCGGCTCAGGGGCGCATTCCACGTTACACACGATTCTTACCAGATCTTCCTCCGGAATGTCGCGAACTCGATGTGGCTGGTAGCTACTTTTACCCCACGCTCAATGCAGCAGATTTTGTTCGTTTCATGAGTTCAACCTCAGCACGAGTTCAGCTCGTCAAAATTCAAGGCGTTGGCTATGGTGAGGCGCGAGATGTCATTTGCAAGCGTCTGGCCGACGCACTCAGCTCAGACCACCCCAGCTAACTCTTATTTAACCGCCAGAAATTTTTTGGCGGTTTTTACTTTACATTCAGACTATGGAATCATTACAATAGAAGCAATTACTTATGGCGAAGAAAAAAAAGAAAAAAACCAAAATTAAAATCAAACGTTGGCTAAAAAAAAGCCGACGACGTTTGCGTTTGCGTAAAAAACAGCAAAAACGTCTGATTAGAGTCGGTTTAGCCAGCGGCGCTATCGCTATTGCGGCAGTTCTGGGCTGGCAAATGCAAACCCAACATTCTCTTGCCTCCACCGATACTACAAACTATTACAATTCTACAAAACAAGAGCTTCTTAGCGAAGTAGATACTTTGGATCATGACACTGAATCTCTGGAAGGTAAAATTAGTGATCAAGAAGTGATTGCACTTCAAGCCCAGTTGAAACAAATTAAAGATGCGCTCAATAAAAATGATTTTCATGTTGTTGAAATTATGATTGACGATTATCTCAGCGCTTTATCTGCCAGCCAAGCAGAAGCAGCTAATCCTGTTGCCAAGGCCGTAGTTGCTACATCATCTGCTGGTCTCAATTCTGGGCAAATTCCAATCTTAATGTATCATCACACCCCTGCGAATTTCGAATCACAACTGCAGGCTCTTATTCAAAAAGGCTACACCACTGTTACGATGTCACAAGTTTCGGCTAGTTTGCGTGGTCATGCAAGTCTACCATCAAAGCCAGTAGTTATTACTTTTGATGATGGTTACGCCGATCAACTCAAGGCTTTCGATATGTTAAAAGCTCATAATATGAGAGCAACTTTTTATCTTATTTTGGGGCGTAATCAATCCGGCTTCTGCCTAGGCATTTTGCAAGATCACCATGCTGGCTGCGCTGACACATACTTAAATTGGGATCAGGTAAAAATGCTTGATCGTTCGGGATTAATTGAAATCGGTGCTCACACTATTGATCATGTGGCGTTGGCTGGAGAGTCAGAAGAGTCGCAGTGGCATGAGATTAATGATGTTAAAGTTGCCTTGCAAACTACATTAGGACATCCCATCACTACATTTGCTTACCCTTATGGATCATTCAACAATACAACTCTTCAGCTCGTTCAAAAAGCTGGTTATAGTAGTGCCGTTTCTACAACCCCAGGAATTGATCAATCCCTTGGGACTATCTACAAGCTAGAGCGTATTCGCGACGCTAATCTTTTGCCTTAATAAAGTACTGTGATGCCTGGCAACTGCTTGCCGGCGAGTAAATCAAGGCTGGCTCCGCCGCCAGTAGATACAAAGTCAAAATCTTTATGCATACTGTGGGTGTCCAAAAACGCTGTGGTGTCACCGCCGCCAATAACTGTCTTGGCATGTTTTGCATGAGCTATGGCATGGGCTATTTTGTAGCTAGCATGAGAAAAAGGCTCAAGCTCTGCCATTCCTACTGTGCCATTCCAGAAAATTGTTTTAGCCACCTCTATTTTTTCTAGAATTTGCTGCGTGCTGGTGGGACCAATATCAAGAGCTAGGCTATCTGCCGGACACCCCCCCGCACCAACAACTTGCGGCTTACTGCTAGCTTCGGCTTTGGTAGCAACTACTAAATCAGTTGGTAGAATAATTTCCGTACCAGCTTTTTTAGCACTATTCATAATTTTTTCTACTGCAGCTTTAAGTTTTGGTTCATACAGCGACTTTCCCATTGGTGATCCAGCTGCAAATAAAAATGTATTGGCCATCGCTCCGCCAATTGCCAATACATCGACTTTGCCAATCAGGTTTTCAAGTACCTCAAGTTTATCCGATACTTTGGCACCACCAATAATGGCTAAAAATGGACTTTTGGGATGATGTAATAATTGAGATAAGGTGGTGAATTCTTCTTCCACCAATAGCCCCGCAGCATGAGGCAAATGTCTTGGTACTCCCACAATGCTTGCGTGAGCCCGGTGTATTGCTGCAAAGGCATCGTCAATATATATCTCAGCAAGCTCTGCCAATTCCTCAGCAAAGCGAGCATTGTTCGCCTCTTCCTCTTTATGAAAACGCAAATTTTCCAATAACATAATTTGGCCGGATTTAAGCTTGGTCGCAGCCGACAAAACTTCTTCACCAACACAATCATGCATAAATTTTACCGGCCGATCCAAAATTTCAGAAAGAGCGTGAGCCACTGGCTCAAGACTCATGTCGCGGTGAACGCGGCCATCGGGTCGACCATTATG
>CAZGCZ010000059.1:0-5827 GCA_964524615.1 uncultured Candidatus Saccharibacteria bacterium | reverse complement strand
TTCGTGAACTCGCTCGCCGGTCAAAGCCAAGAAAACATCATCAAGGCTTGGGCGGTGGAGGGATAAGCTGCTGGCGGTAATTTTGGCATTATTAAGTGCCTGTACAATTCCCATCAAACTCTTTGATCCGTCGGTAACAGGAACCGTGACAAGCTTGCGCTCTTTATCAAATTTAGGTGGTTTTTTCGCAAGAGGCTTAACTGCAGCTAGTGCACGTTCAACATCTGATTCGTTTTCAAGCTCAAATTCGACAATATCGCCACCAAGCTGATCTTTTAGCTGATCGGAAGTACCTTCAGCAATAATTTTACCCTCATTAATAACTGCAATTTTATCGGCTAGTTCATCCGCTTCTTCAAGGTATTGTGTGGTTAGCAGGATCGTAGTACCTCCTGCTACAAGATCACGAATAATTTTCCACAAATCGAGTCTCGTTCTTGGATCAAGACCAGTGGTTGGTTCATCTAAGAAAAGAATTTTTGGCTCACCCACTAAGCTTGAACCTAAGTCCAGGCGGCGACGCATACCTCCCGAGTAAGTTTTAACTTGTCGTTTGGCGGCTTTGGTAAGATTCAGTCGCTCGAGCAATTTTTCTGCTCGTGCTTTGGCCTCAGCATGCGAGAGGTGATAAAGACGACCAGTCATATAAATATTTTCATATCCAGTCAAGTATTCATCGACAGCGGCAAACTGGCCTGCTAAGCCAATCATTTCACGTACGGCCTGCGGATTTTCTGTAGTGTCAACCCCAAGCACTTCCATACTGCCCTTATCTGGGTTAATCAGAGTGCTCAGCATACGAATCAGCGTAGTTTTTCCAGCTCCATTAGGTCCAAGCAAGCCAAAAATTTTACCTTCTTCTGCTTTTAGCGTAACACCGTCTAGTGCTTTGACATCACCAAAATGTTTGTAGACATCTTTAACTTCAAATGCTTGTTTCATGAATTCAACTTTATCAAAAGTAATTTAGAAAGTAAACTAATTTTATTTTCGATTTTTTGCAGCTTTTAGTGTATTTGCAAGTAGCATAACCACAGTCATTGGACCTATACCTCCTGTTGGAGGAGTTATGAAAGAGGCTTTTGATTTAACATTTTCAAAATCAACATCACCCTGTACTTTACCATTTTGAACACTAACTCCAACATCAATCACGATCGCTTCAGGCTTTACCATGTCAGCAGTACTCAGATGAGCTTTTCCAGTAGCACTGACAATAACGTCAGCTTGAGCGATCAATTGAGTAAGGTTTTTTGTGTCTGTGTCCGCAATCTGGGGATTTAATCCCTGTTGTTTAAAAAATCGTTCAAGGGGCTTGCCAACTAATTCACCATAGCCA
This sequence comes from uncultured Candidatus Saccharibacteria bacterium, assembly GCA_964524615.1. Classification (GTDB taxonomy): domain Bacteria; phylum Patescibacteriota; class Saccharimonadia; order CAILAD01; family JBBSBN01; genus CAZGCZ01. The sequence goes on along the minus strand of CAZGCZ010000059.1, from coordinate 4,488 downwards.
ATTATCAAAATCTGTTTCGTGTCGAGCTTAACTTGCGCGTCGTCAAATGCTGCTGCAATAGCCAAAACCGTCGCTGGTACAAAGTTACTTTTGTCATCTGCATAACGCATCCCGTCAACATCTTTTTGTGCAGGAATGAGCTTAACCAGGTCACTTGTAGGGAAGTTTTTTGGCAAAGGCAGCTGCAGGATAATGCCATCGATTTTTGGATCGTTAGCTAAAGAAACTATCCAATCCTGTGCTTTCGCCGTAGTTGTGTGATTGAGTAAGCAAAGCTGCGTTTCAATGCCAATCTCTTTTGCCCGAGCCATTTTAGCTTTAATATAACGCGAAGTTGGTTCGTCTGGTTCAATTGTGACAATGGCTAAGTGCGGTGGTGGTGGTGAAAGCTGAGCAGCTTCAGTACGAAGTTTGGCAGCAAGCGCATCAGCCTGAGTTCTACCGTCAAATACCTTCATAAGGGGAAAAGTTGAGTTAATTTTTTGACATCAGCTTGTACGTCTTGATTGTCTTTTAATACACTCACTATTAGCTCCGCAATTTTTTGCATCTGGGCTTCACGAAATCCTCGAGTTGTTAGTGCTGGCGTGCCGAGTCTAATCCCACTTGGGCTGAGCGGTGAAGAATCTCCAGGTAGTGATTCGCGGTTAAGAATAATGCCAGCTTCTTCAAGTTTTTGTTCAGCCGATTTGCCATCAAGCTTAAAACTAACCTGGGTGTTGATATTAAGCAAATGAGTATCGGTCCCAGCAGTCCACAGAGTGCATTGAAGTTTTGTAAAAGCGTCCGATAAAGCCTGAGCATTTTTTAGTACTTGCTCTGCATATTGCACAAAGTCTTTTTCAGTAGCTTCCGCCAGCGCTTGAGCCTTAGCAGCAATAGTATGTTCGTGAGGCCCTCCTTGCAATCCAGGAAAGACAGCCCGGTCTATTTTTTTAGCTAGTTCAGGATCATTGGTCATAATCAATCCGCCGCGTGGACCGCGAAGAGTTTTTTGCGTGGTCGATGTCATAACGTGAGCGATGCCAGCAGGTGAGTCAATCACACGAGCCGCAATTAGTCCGGCGAGGTGAGCAATATCGGCTAGTAAAAGTGCCCCAACCGAATCGGCAATTCCACGAAAACGTTGCCAGTCAATGAGACGCGGATAAGCGCTTGTGCCAGCAATAATGAGTTGAGGCTTAAACTTTTTGGCCTGGGCTTCAATGGCGGCAAAGTCATGCCGGCCATCGCTTCCCACGCCATAATGCTCAAATTCCCACAACTTGCTGGTAATACTCACTGGTGAACCGTGGGTGAGGTGTCCTCCGGAATCAAGCCCTTGCGCCAGAACTCGAGCACCAGGTTCAATTAATGCGAAGTAAGCTGCCAAATTGGCATTGCTGCCAGAATGTGGCTGAACATTGGCATATTTTACGCCAAATAATTCTTTGGTTAGTGCAATAGCAAGATTTTCAATCTCATCGATGGTTTTGCAGCCGGCGTAGTAGCGTTTGCCAGGATACCCCTCGGCGTATTTGGATCCTGCTATTGATGTAAGAGCTAAACCGACTTCGCGGCTCGGATAGTTTTCACTGGCAATCAAATTGAGCGACCCGTCTTGGCGCCGCTCTTCATCTTGCAATAATGTGTTGAGTTGGTCATCCATGAAACAAACTTTCGTTTATAGAGTAGATGTTATCGAGAAATAAATAATGAAGATAATCCAGCCGATTATACCGCCGAGTGGCAAGGCGATGGCTGCGATCTGAATCTTATCAAGCTTTTTATGCCACTTCCAGCGCACAAACTGGTCAACTCCCACCCACAAAAACCCTACAAGTATAATCGAGGCGACAATAAAAAGTAAATTTATAATGATTTTTGACATGAATATATTATACGCTAATTATTTCGTGGTGGGCGATGAGGGGCTCGAACCCCCGACCTCCTCGGTGTAAACGAGGCGCTCTAGCCAACTGAGCTAATCGCCCTTATTTCTTACGTTTGCGGTGTCGAAAACGCTTGATTAAAAGAATATACCAGATAAAGACAATAAATAAAACTACTTGACCAAATAATAGTGAAGAATCGCGCAGATCATAATATTTTATGAGCAATATTACAATTGCAATAAAACGAATTTCAGCACCCCAAATCGAGATATCATATGATGATTTTGTTTGATAGAGACGCCTGATCTGAATCACGATATCGATGCTGAGCGCGATCAAAGACAAGAATGTTAAAAAGCCTAATAGGTTCAATTGCCGCCCTTTGTTTTATGGTACATTCCTGACTAATAGTTTGTCTGAAATGAGCCAAGAAATCAATCAAAAACAGCACCGCTTACAATACGATGCTGTTTTTTGATGGGAGTATTACCTCCAGCCAAAGGCCAAGCTCAAAATCCAGAGCGATGCCGCAATGGAAATAAAGAACAGACCAAGGCCAACTGGGCTCCCCCAGCTAAACCATGAACCCCACGAGCGCCAGTGTTTTAGGTGATCCTGGTAGTTCCAATCGTAGTCCTTTTTGAGATCTTCAGGACTTTTACCTTGATGTTTCATAACATCCTTTTTGTTAATTTGTGAGAGCCTGTCGCCGAATGGGTTCGACGATGCCCATGAGCGGCGCAGGCCAACTCATTCATCAGCGGTGTCTTAGTGTCTGTCCATGTTGTTCGCCGAATGAGTGGCGCATGGTTGCAGCGAGACGACCCCGTTACCGATATTTAAACATGAAATAGGGGATATAACAACTATTCGCCGACAGTACCGGTTTCTACTTTCCCCGCTCGCTTATAGTTGGCAAAAATTATTCCTTTTGATGTAACCGTATTGTCGATAAGAGTAAAAGCTGCCGGGATTGTACCTTCTTCAAACAGTTTTTTCCCTTGGCCAAGCGTGATCGGAAAAGTTTTGAGCCAGAGCTCATCAACCAGATCATTTTTTAATAACGACTGAATAAGTATGCCGCTGCCATGGACTTGCAGATCCGACCCCTCTGAGTTTTTGAGGTTTTTGATATCGTCCAAGTTGCGCAAGAAAACTGAGTTTTCCCAATTCGACTTATCCATAGAGCCACTCACTACGTATTTTGTAACATCATTGATACCGGGCCACATATCGGCGTGTTTTGGCCAGTAGCCTGCAAAAATCTCAAAAGTTTTTCTACCTAAAAGCAGATCGGCAGGTTTCATCTGCTGCGACATGATTTTGCCAGCTTCTTCGTCGAAATATGGTGCTGTCCAGCCGCCATACTTAAAGCCGCCTGACGTATCTTCCTTAGGTCCGCCTGGTGCTTGCATTACTCCATCTAAAGTAATAAATGATAAAACAATTATTTTTCTCATACTGGTATAATATCAAAAACTAACTAAAATGACCTCTTTTTGAAAAAGGTCATAACGATTATTACTGGTGCGGGTACCGGGACTCTAACCCGGGGCCTCTTCCTTGGCAAGGAAGCGCTCTAAACAACTGAGCTACACCCGCATGGTGGCACCTGTTGGAATCGAACCAACGACGCACGGCTCTTCAGGCCGTCGCTCTACCGACTGAGCTAAGGTGCCTTATTTATTCTCAGAAAAACACGCCCGTTATCATAGCAAAAATTGACGCGTATGACCACACCTTTTATAATAACCCACTTCCAACTATAATATACTAGTTTTAGGCTATAATTTATGGCGCGATGGCCGAGGAGTTAGGCAAGGGTCTGCAAAACCCTCTACACGAGTGCGAATCTCGTTCGCGCCTCCAACAAATAATCTGTCCGGGTGGTGGAATTGGTATACACGAAGGACTTAAAATCCTTTGCCGCAAGGCTTGTGGGTTCGAGTCCCACCCCGGGCACCATGGATGATTAGCTCAGCTGGTTAGAGCGCACGGTTCACATCCGTGAGGTCACAGGTTCGAGCCCTGTATCGTCCACCAAAATGCTCTTATTCGAACCATTGTTTTTTATCTTAAAACTAAGCATAATAACTATATCTTTTTAATCATGTTGAGGGTTAATATTGGGCTATAAAACTAAGCAGATAATTGTACGGCTATCTACGGTGGCTATTTTTATACTTAGTATTACATTATATTGTGTAAAACCAGTGCAAGCGGCAGTTCCGTATAATGCAAGTGATGTACTAGGGCAAAGTGATTTTACGAGTAATAGTCCTAATGCTGGAGATAGTAACCCCAATGCAACCGGTTACCACTTTCCGTGGGGAGGGAGTGTAATCGATTCAACTTACCATAGGTTGTTTATCCCTGACTCCGGTAATAATCGCGTTTTAGTATATAATCTGGATAACAACAATGACTTGATTGACAAAACAGCAGATTATGTCCTTGGCCAGCCAGACTTTATTTCAAATAGCCCGGCCACAACTCAGAGTGGTCTGAATATTCCTACTGGTGTTAGTTATGATTCCGCACATAACCGTTTATTTGTAACAGATGATGATAATTATCGTGTCATGATTTTTGATTTGAGTGCCGGCATTACCAA